>JAYTIB010000710.1:0-9102 GCA_043732205.1 Schlesneria sp.
GACGGGAGTCGTGCAGCGGTTGCAACTGATCGTGGAGAACCCCTGGTAGTGCAGCGGGTTGACGATCACGTGGTGCTCGGCGATGTAACGCTCCATCTCTTCGTCATCGAAGTTCGCCAGCGGATTGATCCGCAGGCAGTTCATCGGGGGATCCAATGACAGAATCTGGCAGCGGCTGCGGGCTCCCCCCTCGGCCCGGCGGAGGCTGCCGACCAGGCAGTCGTATTGGCCGCGCGTCTCGTACAGCGGTGCCGTCTTGCGCATGTCGCAGCATACCTTCTGGCCTTCGGGGGTCAGGTACAGGATGCCGTGCTGCCGCGTTTGCTCTTCCATCGTTTGCTTCGGCGTCAGTGTCACGAACTCCAGGCTGTACTCGCGCGCGATGCGGTCGCGCGTGTCGAGCGTTTCCTGAAAGTTGACCCCCGTATCGACGAACAGCACCCGCATGTCGATCCGCAGCCGGTGGAGCATGTGGCAGATCACGCTCCCCGCCATCTGCATGGCAGAAAGCGCGGCGACGCGTTTTCCGAAGATCGTGCCGGCCCACTGCAGCAGTTCGTCCGGCGTGCGGTCTTCAAACGCCTTGTTCAGTTCCGAGAGATCGGCTTGCGAAAAACGGGCCATTCTGAATTCAACCCCGGTGTGCTTGGCTTGCGAAGGGACGGACTCTACCAGACGATTCAGACCGACTGCAACCGGAGCACGCCGCTGGAAGACGCGACCGCGCGGAGTGACAGCGCTACCAGCCCGTTGACAATACCGTAGCACGGACGCCTCGTCCGTGCGTCCATCGATATCGGAGGTTTCGCACGGACGAGGCGTCCGTGCTACTACGGGGCAAATGAAAAATGTTCGACCACTACGGAGTGAAGTCGCTGCTTGCGTCGACGCTCAGGCAGAACCGGGCGATCAGTTCGGCCGCCTGATCGAGGTCACTCAATGACACCACTTCGACCGGGCTGTGCATGTAGCGGTTGGGGATGCAGACCAACCCGGTGGCGACTCCGCCGCGCGTCAATTGCAGTTGCGCCGCATCGTTGCTGGCGGCCGTCGCCAGACCGTTGATCTGCACGGGAATCTCCGACGCGGCCGCGCGTTCGACCAGACGGTCGAAGACGACGGGATTGACGTTTGGCCCCCGGTACAGGACCGGGCCCCTGCCCACCTTGACCCGGCCGAACTGGTTTTCGTCGATCGTCGGACAATCGGTGGCGTGCGTCACATCGACGACGATTCCCAGTTGGGGATCGATCTGAAAGGCGCTGGTCTGGACACCCCGCAATCCAATCTCCTCTTGAACCGTCGACACGGCGAACACGGCGGCCCGCGGGTTTCCCCGGTACACGCGTTCGGCGGCGGACATGACAGTCCACACCCCCACCTTGTTGTCCATGCCGGGAGCGGCGGCCATTCCATTGCGCAGTTCGCGGAACCCCAGGGTCACGGTGATGGGATCGCCGATTCCCACGACCGACCGGGCGTCGTCACCGTCGCTGGCCGCGATGTCGACCCACAGGTTCTTGATCTCGGGAACCACCTTCCTGTCGTCGGGAGACTGCAGGTGAATCGGCTTGCGGGCGATGACGCCGACCACGGGACCGGTCCGTGTCCAGACCTGAACGCTCTGTCCGATCAGCACCTGCGGATCCCAGCCGCCGATCGCGTGAAACCACAGGAATCCCTTGTCGTCAATGTGCTTGACGAGCAACCCGATCTGGTCGCAGTGACCGGCGAGCATGATCCGGGGCGAACCGTGGGGATTGACGACGGCAGTCACATTGCCATGCCAGTCGGTGCGGACTTCCGCGGCAAATCTCTGGGAGTAACGGCGAACCACGTCCTGCACCGGCCGCTCGTAACCCGACGGGCTGGGAGCCTCCAAAAGTTGTTTGAGAAACTGAAGCTGTGGTTCGAGCATCCGCGGGAGTCCTTCAACGGTCGGGTGGGCAAGGCAGAAGTTGCGATGGATGACATTCCATTGAAACGAGTGTTCGCAGAGCGAATTGACGCCCGTTCACTCGCTTGGCGGGACGACGATCATGCGGCACAAACTGGCGAAAAGCGAGAGATTTCGTTTGATTATCAGGACACTCCCCGTTAGTTTGCTGCGGTCGCGGGGTATGAAGTGTCCCCGAGAATCAGTGTTCACGAAAGGATTCATGAACCTCATGTCCCAGGCCTTGAAGTCCCCAGGGCAGCGGAATTTGGCCGGGAGGCGGTCGAGTTTACAGGGAGGCCGCTCGATGAAAGGCCACAGGTTTGTTGAGGCATCACTTGGTTTAAGGAATCGAGGCATCATCCCCGCCAGAAGTTGAGGCGTGGTGTTCTTCCGCCGATTCCCGTGCAGACGTCGATTTCACAGATGTCCGGTTACTTTTCAAGGAGGATTTTTGATGAGCGCAACAATGCTGGATTCCTTTCCCCAGACCCTGGCGGAAAAAATTGAAACGGCCGTTCAAGTGCGAACGGGTGGACGAATTCGCGGACTGCAGGTTCATGTTTCCGATGAGGGAATTGTGATCTCAGGTCGCGTGGCCACCTACTACACCAAACAGTTGGTGACTCACGCCGCCATGGACGCGAGCGATGAGTTGCTGGTAACCAACGAAGTCGAAGTTGGCTGAAGTCAGCCACCGCTTCCTCCGTTTTCTCTAAAGCGGGGGGACAATCAGTCCCCCCCGTTTCTTCGCCTGCCGAACCGTGCAAATCGCGAGGGGTTCGGTGTTGCGCCCGGTTGACCCACCGCGGATTCGATCATCCCTTCCGAATCCTGCCAAAAGGCGCTCGCGACACCGCGACGGCTTTTGAACCGGCCTGTTGTCTGCTTCGGTGACTGCGATTCCGTTGGTGCCGAAGGACAACTGCTCTGAATTCTGACACGCGCGTCGCCAGCATGGTGGCGGATCTCGAAACTCGGTACAGATACTCCGTCCCCCCGGTCTTCGTTCGACGTTGGAATCTGTCCGTTCATGACCCGTCCGCTGCTGCTGCTGAATGTTGTTGGCCTGACGCACGAGATGCTCGGGGCGAACACTCCGCATTTGAGCCTTCTGGCTGCGGATGGATTCGCCCGGCCGATGGGAACCGTGCTGCCGGCCGTGACCTGTTCGGCGCAGTCCACCATCCTGACCGGAACGCTCCCCAGCGAGCATGGCATCGTCGCCAACGGTTGGTACTTTCGAGACCTCGCCGAAGTCTGGCTGTGGCGGCAGTCGAACCACTTGGTGCATGGTGAGCGACTGTATGACACCGCCCGCCGGCAGGATCCGTCGTACACGGTCGCCAAGATGTTCTGGTGGTACAACATGTACGCCAACGTCGACTGGTCGATGACACCGCGACCGAGCTACCCGGCCGATGGTCGCAAGGTGTTCGATTCGTACAGCCAGCCCGCCACGCTGCGCGACGAACTGCAAGGCAAACTCGGTGTCTTCCCGCTCCACCGCTTCTGGGGACCGGGCGCCGACATCCGCAGTTCGCGGTGGATTGCCGACGCGTCGGTCGAGGTGATGAAGCAGTACACGCCGAGCCTCACGCTCGTCTACCTGCCCCACCTCGATTACAACCTGCAACGCTTGGGACCGCTCGACCCGCGACTGGCGGACGACATCCGGCTGGTCGACGCCGAAGCGGGCAAGTGCATCGCCGCCGCGCACGACATCGGTGCCGACATCATCGCGCTGTCGGAATACGCCATCACGCAGGTCTCGCGACCGGTCCACATCAACCGAGTCCTGCGCCGGCACGGGTATGTCACCGCGCGGCGCGAACCGCTCGGCTGGGAAACTCTCGACTACGGTGCCTCACGGGCTTTCGCGGTCGCCGATCACCAAGTGGCGCATGTCTACGTGCAGCAGCCGTCCGACGTCAAAGCGGTCAAGCTGCTGCTCGGCCAGACCGACGGCATCGACGTGGTTCTCGACCGCGGCGAACAGCGGCAATTCGGTCTGGACCACGAGCGTTCGGGCGATCTGGTCGCTGTGGCCGCCGATGATTCGTGGTTCACGTACTACTTCTGGGACGACGATGCCCTCGCCCCCGATTACGCGCGGACAATCGACATTCACCGCAAGCCGGGATACGACCCGATGGAACTGTTCCTCGATCCGAAGTTGAGCTTCCCGCAACTGCGCATCGCCCGGCGGCTGGCTCAGAAGTTCCTGGGATTTCGGTACTACATGGACGTGATCGGCCTTGATGCCCGCATCGTGAAAGGGAGTCACGGTCGCCTCCCCACTCCGGGTCAGGAATCGCGGGAAGCCCCGGTGTTCATCAGCTCCAACCGCGCGATCGAACAGGACGACATTCCGATGACGGCTGTTAAAGATCTGGCGCTGCGGTTGCAATTCAGATGAACCTTGGAGCATGGTGATTCGCCGAACGGCGTTTGTGGTGACTTCGGCGACGACTCTCGACGGCCCGGCGTCGGACTTGTGATGCCGCCGCGGCCGCGCCAGAATCCCGCGATTCTGGCTTCTCGTCCCGGAGGCGATTCATGACGGCGACACTTCCGCTGCGCGATTACACCTTTTTGGGAATCACCCAATCGCTCTGTCCCGAGTGTCTGGCGGTCGTGCCGGCGAAGATCCTCGTGCGCGACAACCGGGTCTACTTCCGCAAGACCTGTCCCACGCACGGCGTTCGCGAGGACTTCGTTTGCAGCGACTCCAAGCAGTACGACCGGATGGAATTCAGCGTCCCCGGCAAGATGCCGCGCGAGGTCGGTGTGGAGCCGGATCGCGGATGTCCGCTCGACTGCGGCCTGTGTACCGAACACGAGCAGCACACCTGCATCGGGCTGGTCGAACTGACGGAATCGTGCAACTTGAAGTGCCCGCTTTGCTATTCAGCGAGCGGCCCCGGTGGACGGCATCTGTCGTACGACGACTGCGTGAAGGCGATCGAACGGCTGATCACGGTCGAAGGGCGGCCCGAGGTGCTGCAACTCTCCGGCGGCGAACCGACGATTCACCCGGACTTCGAACAGATCCTCGCGTACGCCTGCAGCCGGCCGATCGACATTGTGATGATCAACACCAACGGCGTCCGCATCGCCCACGATCCCGCCTTCATCGAACGGCTGGCCGAGTTCCGCACGCGGATCGAAGTCTATCTGCAATTCGACGGACTGCGCGACGAAACATACACGGCCCTGCGCGGCGAACCGCTGGCGGCCACCAAGCAGAAGGCGGTCGCCGCACTCGGCAAGGCCGGCATTCGCACGATCCTCGTCACCACGCTGCAGACCGACGTGAATGACGATGAGATCGGCGCGATCGTCAAGTTCGGACTGGAACGGCCCTGGGTCACGGGGGTCAGTTTTCAGCCCGCGACCTATTCCGGCCGGACCGAACTGCCGGAATCGCTCGAACGGCGGATCACGTTTCCCGATGTCATCCGCGCGATTGCCGAGCAGACCGGCGGGATCTTCCAGACGGACGACTTCCTGCCGTTGCCGTGTGCTCATCCCAACTGCCATCAACTGACGTACGCCTACCGGACCGGCGGCAGCGTCGTCCCGCTGCTCCGTTTCATCAATGCGATGGACAACCTCGACCTGCTCGCCAACGGCATCACGTTCACTCGCGCGCGGGCGCGGCAGCTCATCGAACGGTATCTCGGCCGACTCGGCTGTGGTGCCGGTGGAGACTGCGGCCCGAACCAGTCGCTGGTCAACCTGGCACCCGCCACCGGGTCGCCTCCGCAGACCGCCGGTGCGGCTACTGCTGCGGCTACAGATACCGGTGACGTCGGCCAGGCGGCGCAGGAGTTCTTCGCGCGGGCGCTGCTTGAGCAACTCGATCCCGAAGACGTCTTCCGGATCACCATCACGTCGTTCCTGGACGCCTACAACTTCGACGTCCGCCGCGTAATGAAGTGCTGCGTCCACAACGTGCTCCCCAGCGGGCATGTGGTTCCGTTCTGCGCTTACAACACGCTGTACCGACCGGGCATCGTTCCCTTGCCGGCATTGACCTCCATCCGACGTTGACCTGTTTCACGGTGCGGAAGTTCTTGGATTCTGATTTCGGGCAGTCCCTTTGTTCAACCGGAGTGACACGTCATGAACAAGCCAACCGAGCCTCATTCGACGACCTGCCCCGGCTGCGCTGAGACCGTGGAAGCGACCTGGATGGTTTGCCAATTCTGCGGAACGCGGTTGAAACCCGGTAACGACCTGGTCATTCGCTCGTTCGCGTGGCTGGCGGTCCTGCTGGCGTTCGCCCTGGGACAGGTGGCGGTCTCCGCATACGCCCCCGATGTGGCCGTCGCGTACGGCCTGCTGTTGGGACTGCCAATGGTCTACGTGTTCGGCAAGGCGGTCTGGTTCCGCATCCAGGGGACGCCGTTGACCTGGTCCCAGTTGAGAAAAACCGCCGTCCGTTCCGCGGCGTGGACGTTTGTGTTGCTGGTGGTCGTGCCGATCGTGATTGGCGTGACGCTGTTGATCTTCGCGTTCGCCGTCTGTGCCGGCCTGATCATGATGCGATGATGCTGCCCATCCCGCGAAGCGATTGCTCATGAATGAACCTCCAGATCCTTCGTCGACACGCTGCCCCGGATGTCACAAGGCTGTCGAATCGAACCGGATGATCTGCCAGCACTGCGGACTGCGGTTGAAACCCGGCCACGAGCTGGTGATCCGTTCGTGCGTGTGGCTGGCAGTCCTGCTGGTGTTCGCCCTGGGTCAGCTCGCGGTCTCTTGGTACGACTCGAACATGGCCGTTGGATTCCGCGTGCTACTGGGACTTCCGATCGCCTATGCCTTCGGCAAGTCCGTTCTGTTTCGCATCCGGGGGACGCCGCTCACCTGGCACCAGTTGAGGGACACCGCCCTGCGTGCTGTCGCGTACACGTTGGGGTTGCTGGTGGTCCTGCCGATTGTCATTGGCGTCACGCTGGTGTTGTTTATGTTTGTCACCTGTACCGGCCTGGTCCCGAGGCGATGACGATGCATGTCCCTGTGCTCTACCCGCTGATCATGTTGAGCGCCTTGCTGGCGGGCATCGCGCTGTCGCGAAAGCGGCAGGCTCGGCTCGGCTTGACGGTGTGGCAGCGGATCGTCATTGGCTTGGGTGCGTTTTGCGGCGGGATGCTTGGCAGCAAGCTGCCGTTCGCACTGGCCGATCCGCGCGGTGTGTACTGTGTCCAGACGTGGATCAGCGACGGCAAGACGATCCTGTTCGGACTGGTCGGTGGTTACATTGGGGTCGAGATTGCGAAGGCCATCGTCGGGGTCCGCACGAAGACCGGTGATTCGTTTGCGATCCCGGTGGCCGTGGCGATCGGCATCGGACGACTCGGCTGCTTTGTGGGGAAGTGCTGTTACGGAGTGCCGACATCACTGGCGTGGGGCGTCGATTTCGGAGACGGCATCCCGCGCCATCCGACCCAGCTTTATGAGACGGCGTTTCATCTGTCGGCTGCTGTGGTGCTGTGGCTGCTGGAACGGCGGGATCTGTTTCCGACCCAGCGATTCAAGCTGTATCTGCTCGCCTATTGCGGCTACCGGATCGTATCCGAATTCGTCCGCCCCGAGATTCCGCTCGCGGGCGGCCTGACCGGCTACCAATGGGCCGCGGTCGTGCTGATCCCCGTGATCGGCTGGCTGTGGCACCGAGATCGGCGACACGCCGATGCGGCAAAGCGATCGGCAGGAATCGGCCTACAAGCACGCAGCGCAAGCGAGTGAGTGAGTTTTCAGGCACACTCGCTTGCGCATCGTGCTTGTATGTGGGTCAGCGAGACGTCTGGGTCGGTTGACCCCGACGAGTCACTGTTTGCGGACGCATGTCGCTCAGTCCACAAACACGAACTCGTTGGTGAGCAGCAAAGCCTGTGCGAACTGTTGCCAGTGTGCGGCCGAGGGATTTGGACCGAGGTAGTCCGTCGCCAGACGTAGTTCAGCCTCGGTCGGAACGCGAGCGAACAGCACGCGGTAGATTTGCCGCACTCGCTCGTCGGCCGGTGTGACACGCTCGACATCCGGCCGGTGCGAGACCAGGTCCGCGGCGGTCGCCACCAGTGGGCCGTTCATCAGAAACAGCGCCTGCGGAGAGACTGTGGTCGTGTCGCGCGACGTGCTGGTCGCCGCCGAACTGGGGACATCGAACACACTCAACAATCCGGGCGGATCCTGGCGGTCGAGGTAGGCGTACAGCGTCCGGCGCGGATGAAAGCCTCCATCGAGCATCGGTCGCGATGGTCCGCCGATCCGGTCGTCCAGTCTTCCCGTGACCGCCAGCAACGCATCGCGGGTCGCTTCGAAATCGAGCCGCATGCGGTTGGCGCGACCGAGCCGTCGGTTCTCGGGGTCGGCGTTGGAAGCGGTGTGGCTCGACTGCTGATACGCGGCGCTCGACATCAGTTGCCGGTGCAGGCGCTTCATCGACCAGCGTGGTGCGTGACGCGGAGCGGACGATTGGGACACGGCCGATGTCGACGCTGTCGTTGGCCGCGGTTCCACCGGTCGCGCCAGTTCGTCGGCGAGCCAGTCCAGCAGTTCCGGATGAGTCGGCGGATCGCTGCGCAGGCCGAAGTCGCCGGGGGTGCGGACCAGGCCGATGCCGAAGTGATTCTGCCAGGCGCGGTTCACCGCCACGCGCGATGTCAGCGGATTGGCCGGGTCGACGATCGCCCGGGCCAGTTCCAGCCGGCCGCTGCCGCGTGAGAACGGCTTGCCATCCGGAGCCAGTGTCGTGAGGAACCGGCGCGACACCGCGTCACCCAGCCGGTTCGGATTGCCGCGCACGAACACGCGGGGATCGTAGGCCGGACCATCGAGCAGCACCATCGCCCGCGGCGGCGCGGCCGGACCGAGAATCAGCCACTGCTCGACCTCCTTCAACACCTTCTGATACTGACCCTGAGAAGCCCGGTCCGGCAGCAGCGACAGAAAGCCCCAGCCGAACACCAGCGGGACATTGGCCGGCGCGGACTCACCGTACAGTTCCAACCGCAGTTCCTCTTCATCGGCGTTGTCGAGGCGCGTCGGTGTCGGCCGCTTGAGGATCACCGCGTCGCGCAGCAGTGACTGCCATTGAGTGTGAATCAACTTCAACAACGCGCCGTATCGATTGGCCGCTTCGATCAATGTCTGCG
>JAYTIB010000711.1:0-9102 GCA_043732205.1 Schlesneria sp.
CGCGTTGAATTTCATTCAGACACCTCTCGCGCAATCGAACGCGAAGTTGCTTGACCTGTGTTTTGAGGGAGCCGTCATACACGGTGTCTCCCACCCGGACGACCAAGCCGCCGATCAGCGACGGGTCAATCCTCGTTTCCAAAATGGGATCGCATCCCAACGAAGCCGCCAACGACGACCGGATCGAAGCCAGCGCCTCGGATGAAAGCTCGACAGCGCTGCTCACGCTGACGCGCCTCCGACCCGCACGCCGCTCCAGTTCGAGTTCCGACTGCCGCCGAATCCCCTGCAACAAATCCAACCGACCGTGTTTGGCGAGCGCCCGCAGGAAGTTCGCGAACAGCGGCGTGGACCGCCCCGCCACTACCCGGTCGATCAATTGAATCTTTTCGTCGCGACCCAGCGCCGCGCCGCGCAGCAACTGGTCGAACACCGACTGCTGCTTGAGCACATCCTCCACGAACGACGCCAACTCTTCGACAGCCGCTTCGCCCCCCGATCCGCCCGCCGCATCCAAATACGCGACGGCGTAAACCTTGGCGACCGACTGGGCGCCCGGGTCTTCCATCACGCTCGGGATTCGGGTTTGAATCTGGGCTTCCACGACGACTGCTTCCTACTGACTGCTTCACTCACCAACCCGAAGCGTAAGCGAGGATGTCATCACGGTTCGCCCTCGCTTACGCTTCGGGTTAGTGAGCGGTGTCCACCCTACTTGCTTCCGCCAAATCCGACCAACTCAGTTTCGACGGACGTTCATCTGCGCGAGCGACTCTTTGACGAGCCGTTCGTGGTCCGTTCCCGTCAAGCTTCGACCGATCACATGCTCAGTCGCACCGAGGACGTTGGCCGAGACGAAGTCGAACAACTCCGCCAGTGCCAGATCCTTCGACCGCCCGATCTCGGCGATCGCGCGGTGCTTGGTGGCCTCGGCCTCTTTCTGAGCGGCCGCGATGATTTCCAGCTTGGCGTGCTCGGCATCGCGCCGCGCCTCGGCCAGAATCTCGCGCACCTCGTCCTGAACCTTGGCCAGCCGAGCCTCGTGGTCCTTCACAATCGCCTCGGTCTTGTGCCGGTTGGCCTCCGCGTCCGCAATGTCCTGGACGATCTTGCGTTCGCGTTCGATCAGCCCCGAGTTCAGCGCCGGCCACACGAACTTGCCCAACACGAGCATCATCAGCACAAACGTGACCAAGGACCACAGCGGCAGATCCTTGCTCGACGGAACCATGCCGGGGACGCCCTTCTCCTTTGCAGCCGGTGCCGGGTGGTCGCCGCCATGATCCGCGGCCAACACCGAAACCTGACTGCCGAAAAGCAGCGCCAATCCCAGCGACAGCATTGCCACCCACCGCAGCAGACCACTCATCTTCCACAGCCTCAATCGAGAGGAAGCCTCGCCGAACAGGCCGACGGCCTGTCACGCCCGAGCAACAACAAACTCCGGTCCGCCAACAATCACTTCGCTTCGAAATACGGTCCGGTGCCGATGCTCATGATGCACACGATCAGGGCGACGAGGGTCACGCCCTCGATCAGCGCCGCCGCGATGATCATCGCCGTCTGAATCTTGTTCGCCGCTTCGGGCTGGCGGGCCATGCTCTCGACCGCCGCCGAACCGATCTTGCCGATACCGTAGCCGGCACCGAGGATCGTCACGGCTGCGCCGATCGCACTCCCAAAGTGAAATCCACCCATCCCGCCGTCAGCCGCCATTGCCGGAACCGACAACGCGAAGAACGCCGCCGCAGCGCACCCCATCAACTTCATCATTTGATTCACTGGAACTCTCCTCACCCTGGAACCGGGACAACCACACAAACTGCATCAACCCGCGAGCCGCCGCGACTCGACAGGGAATTCGCAGAAACACACTCACTCTCGGAACAGGCCGCCGGGGGCGGACCTGGTCAGTGCGGGTTCACCGCCGCACTGATGAACAGCGATGTCATCATCGCGAACACGTACGCCTGCAAAAACGCCACGAACAACTCCAGCAATCCGATCGCCAGTTGACCGACCGTGCTGGCCGGCATGACCAGCCACCAGACCGAACCGTGATCGGCACTCTGGGCGATGAACAGCAGAAACACACTGATGACCGTGTGGCCACCCAACAGGTTGGCGAACAACCGCAAGGCCAGCACGGCATGCTTGATCAACAGTCCGGCCGCTTCAATCACCCAGATCATCGGGATGAGAATGACCGCCAAAACGCCGGGCAACTCCATGCCCGGAACAAGCGACTTCCAGAAGCCGACGAATCCCGATTGTTCGGAACCATAGCGGACCACATGCAGGAACGTCATCAATGCCAGAACGCCCGTCACACTGGTGTCCGCCGTGGGCGATCCGAGGAACGGAATCGCACCCAGCAGATTGCAGAACAGAATGTAGAAGAAGACGCTCCACACGTACGGCAGATAACGGTCGGCCGGGTGACTCACTGACACAGCCTCTGTTGCGTGTCCGCTCGCGCCGTGAACCGGTTCGGCGGAATGAGCCGCGCCGTGGTGGGGCTCAGCATGCCCGTGATCGCCGCCATGATTGTGTTGGTGGGGAATGCCGATGCAGGGTCGCACGACTTCGTTCCGCACGAACAGGGCGATGGCTTCCCAGAAATTCCAGAACAGACCCTTCGCGGGCCGGCCACCGGCAATCCGACTGGAGAGTCCGCGGAAGATCACGATCGTCAGCAGCGCGGCCACGACCTGCAAGACCATGAACTTCGTGATCTGAAACGACCCGATTTTCGGCAGGACGATTTCATGCGACCCAAAGATGCCCGCCACGAACCCCGGCAGCTCGAAAGCCGCGCTGTCCTTGACGTGATCGAAGGGGCCGTGACCTGCCGACATCCACTGAATCCTAGTAATGGAACCCGGGCCATTTTTGGCCGGCCACAGGAAGCTCACACCGACCGCTTCGCCATCCGATCGAGACTTCGCACCAACAAGAGAGTCTCAACGCCGAGCGACGCCAAGTAGAAGATTGACAACACGCCGCCGAACAGGACCACCGGTATCCCAGGCCGAAGCCGGCCGATCAGCAGCATCCCCAGCAGTGTCATCACCAGCCTCAGAACACCGCCCACCAACGCACCCAAGCCAGCCCAACCACAGGCGGTCCACACCACCTGGAATGTCGTAAAAACAAATCCGGACACCAGGCAAATTGACGCCGAGATAACCAGACTCTCAATTCCAACAGCACCGAATCGGAACCGAATCGGCGGATAAAGAACCAATCCCAGCAACAGCATCGACGCGGTCAACCAGAGTTGCTGAACCCACACCGATTTCACGACCCACCGCCCCGCTTCTCATCAACCGCTTGCGTCCCCGCCGAAGGGGGGCCGTCTTCTTCTGAAGCCGATTCTTTGGCGAGTTGAATCAACTGCAACAGTGCCGAAGTGAACCCAAGCACCACCCCAACAACCATCAACCACGGAGCCGTCTTCCAAGAGGAATCCGCCCACCAGCCCAGCCCCACGGGGATGACCATCTGCAGGCCGATCGACATGGCGCGTGACGCGAGAACATAGCCTCTCGCCATTGCGCTGCGCCCGTCACGATCCGCATCGTCTGACACGAGAAATCTCCGCCCAGACATGACGGTTCGTTCAGGGAGGGCAGATCCTAGCGGCGCGTTTTGACGATGTCAAAGCTGCGGCGGAACCCTCCGGAGAATTCCCAAATTTGGGTGAGGCCCGCTAAAAACCGCTGCCGTGAAGCAAGATTTGGGAGCCCGCCAGCCGGTGTTTCATTCGGTGGGAAATGCCCCGCGCAAGGTGACACTGCGATGCCACTCCGTCGCGACTCATGCCGACGTGATGAGCGGCGAATCGAACGGTCGACAAAAGAACAACGGCGTCGCACGCTGGTGTGCGACGCCGCTGGAGAGATTGATCAAGCGACTGGTGGCCGACAGTGGTCAATCGCGTTTGGGGGCTTCGGGGCGGCCCTCGGGACGGCGGTCGCGGTCGCCGAGTTGCTGGGCACCCGCGCGCAATTCATCCTGGCTGATGAACGCGCGCAATTCATCCTGGCTGATGAAGCCGTCGCCGTTCGTGTCCAACATGCTGAACCGTTCCTTCATCGCCTCGGGCGCTTCCTCTTTGGAAATCTTTCCATCACCATCCCGGTCCAGTCGCTGGAAGATGGGACCGCGCTCGCCCGGTTGTCCAGCATCCGTACGTCGCTCACGAGTCGGAGCGTCACCATCCGGACGTCGCGCGCCGTCCGGCTGACCGGGCTCTCGGCGGACACCCTCACCACGCGGCGGTCCTTCACGCGTCGGGTTCCCGTCGCGTTGGCCGGTGCCCTCGCGCGGCTGACCCTCCCGTGGAGCAACTCCGTCGCGCGTCGGCACCCCTCGTCCGTCCGGCCCGCCGGCGGGACCACCGATCAGTTCAAACGGATCGAGTTGACCATCGTGGTTGCGGTCGAGTTCATCGAACTTCTCGCTGAGCTTGGCTAGTTCGTCCTTGGACAGCCGTCCGTCGTGGTTCGTGTCCAACAACCGGAAGATGGCCGGTCCGCGACCTTCGATCGGACGCCCCTCGGGACGCAGACCGCCTTCACGCGGCTTGTCGGCTTCAGGACGTCGATCACCTTCACGGAGCTTGTCAGCATCACGCGGCTTGTCACCTTCAGGTCGTCGATCACCTTCGCGGGGTTTGTCACCTTCACGAGGCTTGTCGGCATCAGGGCGTCGATCACCTTCACGCGGCTTGTCAGCATCACGCGGCTTGTCAGCTTCACGACGCCGATCCGCTTCACGGGGTTTGTCTGCTTCAGGGCGTCGATCACCTTCACGCGGCGGGAGGTTCTTGACAAATTCTTCCTTGGTCAGCGACGCATCGCGCTCCTTGCCGGCCCGGCGAAACGCCCCTTCCACCAAGGGACGGACACGTTCGGGAACTTCGTCAATGGTCAGCTTGCCATCGCCGTTGGTGTCCAGCCGTCCAAACATTTCTTCCGGATTGCCCAACGGCTGACCCGGACGCCCGCCGCCCGCTTCACGCATTTTCTCGATGAACTGTTGGAAGTCTTCCCGCGTGATTTCGTTCTTGCCGATGCGTTCGAACACCGGGGCCAGACGCTCGCGCAGTTCGGCGGGCAACTCTTCCTTCGTCAGTTTGCCGTCGGAATTGGCATCGAACTGCTTGAACAACTCGCCCGGTTCCGGTCGGGGACCGTTACCACCACCACCACCCGCCAAGCGACTGAAATCTTCCAGAGTCAACTCCTGCTTGCCGGCGCGATCGAAGAGCGGCTTCATGCGCTCGCGGAATTGTTCGGGAACTTCGTCGAGCGTGAGCTTGCCGTCCTTGTTGCGATCGAGCATTTCAAACCGCTCGCGCGCGTCCTGCCGGCCCTGCTCGCCGCCAGCTCCGCCCAGTGGAACATTCGGACGTTCTTCGGGCTTGTTGGCCTGCTCGAATTCCTCGCGGGTCAGCGCGCCATCGGCATTCTTGTCGCCGCGCCGCACGAGACGTTCGAAGAAACGAGCCTGCCCTTCGGGAACCTCGTCGGCCGTCAATTTGCCGTCGCCGTTCTTGTCCAGTCTTTGAAACAACGCGCCCGGATCAGGCGGCGCTTCCTGCCCCTGTGATGGCGCCGCAACGCCTCCCAGAATCGCGGCCAGGGCCGCCACCAATGTCCAATGCGTTCGTTTCATGGGCTCGCACCTCGTTGAAGAATTCGTGAACTGCACGGCTGCCGGTGCAGCCGTCGGATCGGTCGGGGATCAAACCCCCAACCGGCGTGATGGTTTCGCCAGATTCGTCGAACCCCGCAAATTCCGGCGGCAGCGACGGACCCGCGGGTCCGTCGTGCATCCGACAACTCTACTTGTCACTTTCGCGCAGTTGGAACCCCACGGTCAGGGCTCCCTTTTTGTCGGGAACGGTGTAGGAGCCGCTGGGATGCAGATACTTCTGCAGCACTTCGAACGGCGGCAGCTTCTGAAAGTCGATCCCGCGCAAGTCAATCCCAAGCAAGTCGAACCCTGCCAGGAAGTCCGCGTTGTCGTCGTTCTTCAACTGCTCGTACATCGACTTCAATTGAGCGTCGGACCGGGAGTACGACAGCATCGACACCTTCGCCGGGAAGTGCTTGGCGATCTTGCGGTACGCGGCGGACTCGACGAGTGCAGGCTGACGTTCCGTGCGCAACATTCCCTCGAGCGCCTTCGTGTCATTCGTGATCACAAAATGCCCGGCGGCCACCGCCAGCGAGATGACTTGATGGCTGCCAACATTGATCTCGTAAATCGTCTCGCCATTGAAATCCCGTTGCTCAACCTGGCCACCACCCGCCGCCGTCACCTTGGCCAGCGTCTTCTTCATCTTGGCGGCATCCTTGACATCCAGTGCGAGCAGCATCTGCTGGATCGGCGCGCCGTCATCACTCTCCTCAAACCCCTGGATCATGTGGAACTTTCCGTCGAGCAGGTCGAGGAGATCCTTCTTCGGATGGATGCCGGGGTCTTTGTCGGCCAGCTTGTCCAACTGCTTGGCTGTAAAGCCGCGGCCGTAAAACCCGTCGATCAGGGACTCGATCGCCTGATACGCCTGGGCGACATTCCAGTTGCCGCCGAAGTAGACGCTGGTGTCGGCGGAGACCCACTTGGGCGGAGCCAGATCCGCGGCCGGGAATTGGAAGATGTCCAACACACCCTTCGGCTGGTCGGCGTACACGAACGACTTGGAAACGCCATCAAAGTCACCGGCCGTGCTGTAGGCGGCGCCGCCCCAGCCCTTCAGCTTGTCGAGTCCCAGTGTCGGCAAAAAGATCGCCGCCATCCCCGCCTGCGGATTGACCGCCGTGGCCATGTTCAACCCCGCCTGGATCAGGCCGATCGGACTCGTGTACCACACAAGGGACGGTTCACCCGCTTCGTCCTTGCAGCGCTCCTGGATGTACTTGTAGATCTCGTTGTCGGCCAGGGTGTCGGTGCTCTTTTCTTCCCAGCGAACCAGCACTTCCTTCAGCGCCGCCACTTCGCTGGAAAAGACCAGGGTCGAGTCTTCGTTGAAGTACGCGAGCGTCTTGAACGGGTTGCTCGGATCCTGATCCTTGAACGTGTAGACGTGGACCGTGACATCTTCAACTTCCTGTTTGGAGTGTTCGGCGATGTCCCCGTCGAGCCCGTCGTGCAGCTTCTTCAGCAGCTTGTCGATGGTCGCCTTGTTCTTTTCGCCGAAGTCCACAATCAGCACCGGTGCCAGCTTGCGCGCCGGCCGCTCCATCAATGCGAAGGTCAGCTCCCCTTGGGGAATCGCCAGCAGCTCATTGATCGAGACCCCGATCTCTCCCTGCAGCTTGTCGGACAGCTCGTCGATCTTCTTCCGGACGTCATCCAGGAAGGGCTTCAATTCGGGATCGCGAAACATCGCGCCTTCGGACTTGTCAAACTGCTCCTTGGCCTCGGGGACGCTTGGCACACTGAAGAACAACAGCGTGTCCTTGGGCAGCAGCTTCGCCCCGCCCGCCTCTTCCTCCGCCCGCGCCACCTGACCGAAAATAAGTCCCTGCGCCAGTCCGCAGATCACGAGAGTCGTTGCCAGCCACATTCGCTTCATGAGAGTTTCCGTTTGATCAGGGGTCAGAGAAAAGGGGGTCATGGATCGGGGTCGGAAGGAGGGCCAACGCGCTGCCGAAGTCGGGCGCGATTCAAACCGTCCTCACCGTGTGATTGCGGGCGGCATCCTGACGAATTCCCGTCGGCAAGACAATCCTGCGTTGGCGGGGACGCGAACTTCACACTACCCGCCGCCGATGGGGTCGCCCGTATTACCTGAAGCCCACGACGCCGGTTTCAGATGCCGCGGCTGTCTTTCTCCCGCACCAAACGACAATGAACATTCCCGCGGCACCGCGTTCGCCCGCCCGCGGTTGAATGAACCGGTCGCATCGCCGGCCAACACACCAAGCCTATCAACAAGGGGCGGCGACTCGGGCATATGAGAAACGTTCCCCGCGGTGGAATCATCAATGCGAACCCGCCTCAGATTCGACCGGGTCCGTCCCCATGATTGAGCGGGCTCTGAGCGCGCGAAAAGGGGGCCGCTACCGATTTGGTGGTTCCATCACCGCCGGTTTCGCCGTCCTGGCCGCGCGCTTCTGGGCCACGTATGCCTTCTTCATGGCCGAGTAGCGGCGTTCGAGCAGCAGGATGATCAGGACGATGATCGGGATGCCACCCCATTTCACGAGCCCCGACTCGGGCGGCAGGTAGTCGTTCACGACTTCGGCCAGGAACAGCATCGCCACGTTGCCGATCACCGCGCCGATGGCACTGCCCCAGAAGATCGCCCAACGCGACAGACCCAGCAGGCGGCCGAAGACGGCCCCGCCGACGCTGCCGGTCGCCGCCAGCGGAAAGGCGATGAAGGCCAGCAGGCCGAGAAACGTCAGACGCTTCATCCACGGCTGGTGGGCGAGAATGAACTCGCTGTCACTGGACAGTTCCGCGATCTTCGGGCCGATCCTCGGCAGACGGTACATGTAGCCAACATGGAAGGCGAAAAACAACGCGACCATCACGTCCTGATAGGTCACCATCCAGAACAATTCCACGGGCGTCAGGCCGGGAAACGGCGTGATGATCGTGAACCGGCCGCCGATCACAAACGAGAATCCGGCGGCTCCCACGAGCTTCCACCAATAGGCCGGATCGTGGACCAGGTACAGCACGACCAGCAGCACCAACGTCACCAGGAACGGGCCGATCAGAGTCCCTAGCCAGAGCGGGAAGTAGTTCCGGTAGAAGTTCTTTTCGAACTCCAGGAACGACGCCAGCATCTGCTCGTGCTCTTCCGCAGAGACGCCTGCGGTTGATGTTGAGTCTGCCATGCTCGCTTGTCCGCCTTCAGGCGGTGAATTTGACTTGGGTCTGTGTCACGAAAACTCTATGCGTCATCGTGTCCCGTCGCCAACCGATCGAGGTTGCACGACGATCTTAGCGAACGGCCATTGCCGCCGGAATTGCGCGACTGGTGGTCGAACAACTTTCATTTGCCCCGTAGCACGGACGCCTCGTCCGTGCGGAACCTTCGATACCGATGGACGCACGGACGAGGCGTCCGTGCTACAG
>JAYTIB010000712.1:0-3472 GCA_043732205.1 Schlesneria sp.
CGGTTGTGTCGTATGGGCCGCACGAATTTCAGACGTCAACACCTCCGCCAGACGTTGCTTCAAGTCGGGCTGATTCCCCGCGAGCAGCAATTCGAGACAATCGGCCGCCTGCCGAGCCTTCGATCCGGCCAACGACAGCATCCGCACCTGCTCGAACACTTGCGCGGCAGCCTTTTGCCGCCGCCGCGTCAGCGTACCGGAATGGATTCCCAGGCTGCGCGCCAGTTCGTGCTGTGGAACATCGTCCAGAATCAACAGCTTGAGGATCACGCGGTCTTCCGTCTCCAAGCTGGCGACTGCTTGCACAAAGATTGGTTGCAACAACTTCCCGCAGGGTGCGGCATCGATCCGTTCCGCGTCGTCATTGTGAATGACAGCTTCCGGAACCATCTCCGAGGGCCGCTCGCGATTCCGCCGGGTGTGGCTGACCCAACCGTTCACGACGACGGCTCGCAGCCAACTGATCAGCGGCGTCTTGCCGCGATATCCCGCGATGCGGGGAGGCCGCTCGTCGCGCGGCAGGATCAAGTCCGCCCCCAGATTGCCAAACAGTTCCGCAGACTCGGGTCCGCCCGCACGAAGGGCGATGGCTCGCACTTGTGGCATGTAATCAGTTTCAAACATGACGGCCGCCTTCTCTTCATGCCGCTCCAGAGCTTGAGCGATCACAACGTCCCGCAACACGTTGGACGACTGGCTCGACTCGAACCCGAGCTCCCCCGATTCCAGCCGCGCCACCACGTCCGCCAGCCGGATCGGTTCCGCTTCCGCAAATCGTCGCCAGTGATATTCGACGCATCCCCAGACTCGCTTCACATAGGGCAGAAGTCCAGAGTCACTGGCTGGCATAAGTCGTCCCGTAACTTCTCCGACCAACCGGCGAGCGACCGCGTAAACCTCGGCCGTGACTCGATCAACCACCTGTGTTGGTGCTGTTCCCCGCCCGCCTTCTTGCAAGGCAATCCAATCGGCAAGATCGACGGGGAGAACTTCAGACACCACGGACTCTCCCAGGAGTGAGACGCCGGAACTGAACTTGGTTGCGCGCGGAAAGAAACTTTCGACACGAATTGAGGCGTGGCTCACCGTACTTCAGTCCCCTCGCGAGACGCAAGCGAACCCCGGTCAAGTCTCACCAGATGGACAGCGAACTGTCGGTACAGCAATGCTGCCCGAAGTCATGCCCGAGCGCATGCGGCCGACACGCGGAGTTGTCGGCGATAGAGATTCGACTCGGGAAGAGAAATGGCGATCAGAACAGCCGCAGTTGGTTCATGCGGCTCACTGCCAGAGTGTTAGATTCTTCCTGCTTGCTCATATGGATCACCACGTCCTCGTTCTTGCGTCTCGTCAAGTTGCGCTCCCCGGATTGGACAGACTTCCGAAGTTGTTTCGTGATGAGGGGGAACATGCGAGTCGGCGGTTGATCGAATACTTCACGGTCACGATCCGCAACACCCGCGAAGCCTACGGGCGGGCGGTGCGCGACTTCTGCGGTTGGTGCGAGCAGCGGAACATCGGACTGCGGGACATCAGTCCATTCCTCGTCGCTGCGTATGTGGAAGAACTCGGGACGAAGATTGACCGACCGAGCGTCAAGCAGAAACTCGCCGCATTGAAGATGTTGTTCGACTGGCTCGTCACTGGCCAAATGATGCCGGTCAACCCTGCCGCCGCGGTGCGCGGGCCGAAGCATGTCGTGACGGTCGGGCGGACGCCGGTCCTCACCGCCGAATAGGCCCGACAGCTTCTCGATTCGATTGATGTTTCCACGATCACCGGCAAGCGCGACCGGGCGCTGATCGCGACGATGCTCTACACGTTTGCCCGCATCGGAGCGGTCACGGCGATGGACATGGAAGACTACGAACAACGCCGCCGCCGCATGTGGATCAACCTCCGCGAGAAAGGGGGCAAGCGTCACGCGGTCCCGGCACACCACACGCTCGAAGAGTATCTCGACGACTATGTAGCCGCTGCGGGCATCGGCCACGAGACGAAGACGCCGCTCTTTCGCTCGCTCAATCGGAAGCGACAACTCACGACACGCCGCATCCATCGCCGCGAAGTCCTCGCGATGGTGAAACGCCGGGCACGCAAGGCGGACCTTCCCGGAGCGATCGGTTGTCACACGATGCGAGCCACCGGCATCACCGCCTATCTCTCCAACGGCGGCCTCCTCGAACACGCCCAAAGGATCGCCGCCCATGCGTCGAGTCAGACGACGCGGCTCTACGATCGAAGAAGCGATGCGGTCTCGTTGGACGAAGTGGAACGCATTAGAATTTGAACCGTCAAGACATTTCCGACAGAAGTGGTGAGCCGGGCGGCGTAAGGACTCTTGCGATTGCAGCCAGGAATCCGGGGGCTTACGCCGCCCGGCTCACCTGAATCGGACTCTTGTCGGTCATGTCCGTCAAGCGTTTCTTGACGGTTGATTCGGCAAGTTCATCGGGAGTGATCCTCGTGGTACTCTGCCCGCATGGGTTCTTGGGGTGTCGAGCCGTGGCAGAACGATCCGGCGCAGGAATGGTTTGACGAGATGTTCTCGCTCACCGGTTTGGCTGGGCAGATTGAAGAAACGCTGAGCCGGAAAGTCGATGACTACGCTGATGAAATTCGGGCGGCTGCGTTTGTGGTGTTCGCTCTCGGGAAAGAGGCGTGGCCAGCCGATGCGTACACGCGGTGCTCGACGCTCGCCAGTCTGCGGCTCACGGAGATGTTGGAACGTCGCGCCTTTGCGAATCCGGCGTTCGTTCATTCCATCGAACTGCAACTTGTCCGGCTGAGTGACTGACAGAAATGAGCCGTCAATTCAGAAGAGGCGAAGTTGCCGTGAAGGGTTTCCGGTGTCCGGTGGGACAACTTCATTTGCCGGGACTGCTTCGACAGGATGCTCATTCCTGTTGGTCTGAGTCTGAGGCGGTGCTTCCTGTGCCTCAGCGTCATCCGCATCGAACAGTGCCGCGAGTTCATCGGGGCGTGCATAGCGGATGACGCTGATGCCGTTGAAGCCCGTGCGATAGGCCAGTTTGATTTCATCCCGCAGTGAGTCGCCCCAGAACACGTAGCCGTAGAGGTTTCGCAGCGCGAGGTTGATCGCCGACATTTGAACGCAGCGCCGGTCGATGTCTCGGCCGAAGAATTCCCAATGCGGTTGCGATTCCGCCACGGCGAGCAGCATCCGTCCGCTGCCACACGCGGGATCGAAGACCCGCCTGGAAGGCCGATCTTCGCCCGGCTCGTCAGTGTCCCCGAGTTGCAGTTGAGCCATCAGCCGGGCAATTGGCTCGGGGGTGAGGAACTGGCCTTTCTCGCCGTAAGGAACTGGCTCGAAACAACTTCCCGGTTTGACATGGGTGATTCTGTGAGCAGCTGCCCAAACGGTAAACGGTGTACTTGCTCTTAAATTCCGGGGCACCCGTCGAATCGAGCCATTGCGAAAAGAACCAGACCAGCGAAGAGCCCTCGT
>JAYTIB010000713.1:0-3471 GCA_043732205.1 Schlesneria sp.
CGATGCACGCCGCTCTGCTCGGATCGATTCGTCCGCATGGGTGTTTCTGTGGTGGAGACATTGAAGATGCCGCGTGACCAGTACAGCCAGCCATCGGGACCGACGACCATCGCGTTCGCCGAGTGATGCGAGTCCGCGCTGCACAGCCCCTGCAGCATCCGAATCTTGACGTCGGCCTTTCCGTCGCCATCGGTGTCCTTCAAGAACCAGATTTCGGGGAGCGCGGCCACCAGCATCCCGCCGCCCCAGAATTCGAAGCCGGTCACGCTGTTCAATTCATCGGCGAACACGACGCAGCGGTCGGCCACGCCGTCGCCGTTGTCGTCGGGCAGGCAGACGATCCGATCGCGGCGCGGTTCAGTCGGATTCCAATGCGGATACGACGCCCAGACGGAAGCATACAGCCGGCCATCGGTGTCGACCGCCATTTGCACCGGGTTGACGATCTCGGGGAACATCTCCTCGGACGCGAACAGGTTGACCTGCATCCCTTCGGCGATGGTCATCTTGGAGATCGCTTCCTTGCCGCCCAGATAGAGATGCTTGCCCCCTTCGAGCTTCCCCGGAATGTTGGTCTTCACCGTCAGTTGTTCGGGCAGGTTCTTGTCCAGAACTTTCAGGTCGCCCCCCTTGGCGACGGCCCAGACACGCTGGTCGCGGTTGGCGGTCATGACGTCCAGGATCTCCATCTCGCGCATCATGACGTCGGCGTTCGACTGCCCGAACCACGCCAGCTTGGACCGTCCGCCGAAGACGTTGTATCCATCCACGACCCGGTACCGGCTGAACCAGTGATAGTTCTTATCGAGCACCGCCTGGCGCAGGCGTTCCAGTTCTTTCTCCGATTGAGCCGGCTTCTCGATGCCGAACAAATCTTTCGCGATCACGTTGGCGACGGCCCGGTCGCCGTGGTCGTGTAGATGAATGCCGTTGACCGTCAGCGGCTTGTCGGCCGTCTCATACAGCTTCTTCGTGGTGGAGAAGAGGTCGACAAACATCACCCCCTTGGAGCGGCAGATGTCTTCCATTGATTGGGTGTACTTCGCGAGGTTCTCGTTGTTGGCGGACCCATCCGGCAGATGCGGACTGCGCAGGTTCTCGTGGGCGATGGGCGAAAAGAAGACCAGCCGCGGAGCCGCCTCGCCGTCGTATTTCTGAGCCAGCATCCCGTCAATGACGTCGCCGAGATCCTTGCGGAACTGCCCGAGCCCGGACTCACCCTTGAGGGCCTCGTTGTAGCCGAAGAAGCAGAAGACGACGTTGCTCTTGGTCTTGGCCAGCCATTGATCGGGTGAGCCGAAGTTCTCTTCCCGCGGCCGCAGTTTCAATTCGTCGCCCGAGAACCCGAGGTTCCGCACGGTCAGGTCCAACTCGGGGAATGCCGCATGCAGGTACGTTTCCAACCACGCCGCATGCTGCATCCGATCCGCCAGCGTGTTTCCGATGTAACTGATCCGGTCCCCCTTGCGGAGCTTCAACTGCGGTTCGGCCGCCGAGGCCCACGGGGAAACGATTTGCACCACCGCCAGCAAGGCGACGACCGACGAAGCGCGAATTGAAATCATCACAGACAGTTCCACTCAAAAGTTCGGGGCAGGCACTGCGGGCGACAGTGTCTGGGCAGGACGAAACCGGTGCGGCGCGCACAGACAAGAGCGAAGTCGCCACAACGACCGGACGTTTACCGTGGGCGAGAGTATCTGCGTTGAAACGGGGATTCAACCGGAGGCTCGCGATCGTCCAACTCGCCGGTGTGATGGCAAGTTGCCGACAAGATGGCGCGTCGCGGCGAAGGAGATGTGATTGCCGCCAGTCCGACAACAACGAAGGCATTCCTCTCTGCCGAACTTCAGGATGAACGCGGTCATGTCGTCGCTGTCGGCCAGGACTTGGGGGCCGTGCATCTTTGACTTCCGAGAGTTCACCACGGCTTCATCGGTGTTCATCTTTCTGCCTCTCTCTTTCTGTCTGCCTGTCTTGTCGGTACAGGAAGAAGGAGACAGAAAGAGGGAGGCAGAAAGATCATTGAGTCTCGTCGGCCACCCTCGGACGTAAAAAACGCACAGCACCTTGGTCCTTCTCGTCAACGAAGTCTGTCGCATGGACGCGACCGGACATGCGCCATTCGCGCACAATGACGCCCGGACGTTGGTTCCCAAAGACGGTATTGACGGCTGAGATGAGGGGGCATAGCATCCTCGCGTCTCGTGGAGGGGTGTTGTTTGAGTGTTCAGATCCCCTTTCCCGGGGATTGTTCTCCAATCTTCTCCATTCTTCGGGTGCGCCGCTCGACACTTTTCATTGTCTCCGGCTTTCAGCCACCGCACTCGCAAGCGAGCAGGTTCACAGGATGTGACCTCAATGCTCTGCCGGCCATCTCACAACGGATTCTGCGTGCTGGCTCCCGCCAAGCTCAATCTGTTTTTGCGCATAGTGGCGCGGCGGAGTGATGGCTTCCACGAGATTGAATCCGTGATGGCCGCCATCAACATTTATGACACCCTGACCTTCGAGGCCATTGCCTCGGACGAGATTGAACTCAGGATTGTCGATGCTTCGCCCCGATCGACGATCGGCGAGTTGCGTTCGGAAGCGCCGGCTGGTCCCACCAATCTGGTCGTTCGCGCGGCGATGTTGCTCAAGGAGCATGCGGGCTGCCGCCAGGGGGCTCGCATTTCACTGGTCAAACGCATTCCATCATCTGCCGGCTTGGGTGGTGGCTCCAGCGATTGTGCCGCGACTCTCGGGGCTCTGAACCGACTGTGGGGACTGGGTGTTTCATTTGCGAAGTTGCTCGAATTGGCGGGTCGACTCGGCAGTGATGTCCCCTTCTTCCTAGGGCGAACTCCCGTCGCGCTCTGCACCGGTCGCGGCGAATCCATTGAACCTGTGCGGATTCCCACGGGACTTCATTTTGTCGTCGCCAAGCCCGCCAGCGGGTTATCGACTCCGGCGGTGTATCGCGCCTGCCACCCGGACCAAACGTGCCAAGACGCGAATCAATTTCTTCAGGCGATGCGCAGTGGCGGGATTTCCCGGATGGCGCGGAGGTTGCACAACGGATTGCAGGCTCCCGCGGAGACGCTCAGCGGCGATGTGCGACGACTTCGGTCGCTGTTCGAGCAGGAATCAGTCGTCGGTCACCAGATGAGTGGCAGTGGCTCGTCATACTTCGGAGTGTGCCGGTCACGCCGCCACGCGATGGGAATCGCCAGCCGGTTGAAGTCGGCGGGGGTTCCGTGGGTCAGGGTTGTGCGGAGCTGTCCGTGATCGGCGGTTCGCGGCGGGCTAACGCGGGTCGCAAGCAAAGTTGTTGTGCGGAGACACGAAGAGCAAGGGGCTGTGCATTTTCTAATTCCGAGAGTTGTTCGGAGAATCGGTGATCAAGTAACCCGAAGCGTGAGCGAGGGCGGTCGCTTCCCAAGACTCTGGCATCGTCGCCTTTTGGAGCGACCGCCCTCGCTCACGCTT
>JAYTIB010000714.1:0-9035 GCA_043732205.1 Schlesneria sp.
CCAACGAAGTCCTGGGCGACAAGCCCGACGAACAAAGCGTGCAAGACCTGCTGTGGGCGATCCTCATGCAACCCGAGTTTCAACTGGTCCGATGACAACCTGTGGGAAGACGCAGCCCGGAGGATTCACCACGGAAAACACGGAAATGCACGGAAGGAAAGCCGAGTCAGAAGTTGCGATGAATGAATCGCATCGCCCACAACAGCCACGTTGTAAAACGGCGTTGTGCCGCAACGTTTTCCCTTCCGTGAGCTTCCGTGTTTTCCGTGGTTCCGCATGAGTAATCCCGCCGAATTGAAGCCTCGCGGTCTGCCAGTCCAACAAACTGTGATCCCACGTCGAGCGAGGTGCATGGCTGGTGATGGCCACCACCCAAACGTCGCCCGCCTGATTGAAATCACTGCTGGAGACCACGACAGCCGGGCGGGTCTTCACGGCCGCCGCATCGCGGTAGGGAAACGGCACGAGGACGACGTCACCGGGTTCAAACGCCATACAACTCTTTCCAGTTGTCATAGACGGCATCG
The DNA here is from genome assembly GCA_043732205.1 of Schlesneria sp. Classification (GTDB taxonomy): domain Bacteria; phylum Planctomycetota; class Planctomycetia; order Planctomycetales; family Planctomycetaceae; genus Schlesneria. The sequence goes on from JAYTIB010000714.1 coordinate 528, forward strand.
GTGGGATTGTCCCATTCCGCTTCGAGACGCTGCATGCCCAACTCCCGCCACTCGGTGTCCGTCGCTTCGTCGATCGTCCGGATTTCGACGACGACCTCGGTTCCCTCTGGCAGCGACAGAGGCTGTTCCAGATGGAGTGACGACTGTTCCCAACGTCCCTTCAATCGAATCATCGGCTGGCTCCTGATTTCGTCACGGACCGCATTGAGTCCCGGTGTTGTGCCTTAAGGATCATGGCCCGATCCGCCGGTTCGCACCTGCCCAAAACGAGCCGACATCGTTTTTGGTCTCGTTTCCAAGCTTGAGCTTGGAAACGAGGAGGAAACAACAATCGTTCGTTGACGTGCCGAGAAAACAGCGGCATTCTCCCTTCCGAACACACGTGCCAGCCGACGATCGACTTGTACTCGGCCGCGCGCGGTTCATTTTATATTTGACGCTACTGCACCTTTCCCCACTACGTCGTATCGAGAGACAATGAGCTTCCAGCACGCCCGCCCCGCCGTTGTCTCGCTTTCGTCGGACGGGCCTGCTCCAGCGCTCCTCGAGCGAGTGCCTTTGGCTGGCACCAATGAGAGGTTCAGCGAAGCATGGCTGCAGCGCCTGATCTTCGATCACCCAGAGTTGCTGCCGATCAGCGAGATCGAGCCAGCCTTTGGCCCGCTCCATCGCCTATGTCGAGAATTGCCTACGCCAGTCGGGCCACTCGATCTCCTCTTTACAAACCCTTTTGGGCTTCTGACGCTTGTTGAGTGCAAGCTGTGGCGGAATCCCGAAGCTCGTCGGGAGGTGGTTGGCCAGCTCCTCGACTATGCGAAAGAGTTCACCCGGTGGACATACTCAGACCTCATGGAGGCAGTACAACGCTCTCGCCACACATCGGTTGATCCCCTGGAACAACTTCGTGCAAACACGGAAGATTTTGATGAGTCGGCGTATATCGACGCAGTCACAGCGAACCTTCGACGCGGTCGATTTCTACTCCTGATTGTCGGAGACGGGATTCGAGATGGTGTCGAAGAGCTTGGTCGTTTTCTTCAACTCCACGCACATCTCAATTTCAGCTTCGCCCTCGTTGAGACGGCGGTGTACACGCTGCCCGGCAATGACGACTCCCGGGTGCTTGTTCAGCCGCGAATTCTCTGTCGTACTGTTGAGGTCGAGCGATTGGTAGTGCGTGTTGAAGGCGCGGGTATCGTAGTAGAGCCACCGAAGACACCGGATGGCGGAGGTAAAAACGGGGCCGGGACGAAACGCACTCGGATCAGCGAGCAGGTGTTTTATGAGACCGTGCAAGCGGAGCCAGCGGACGTGGCTGCATTGAAGGAGTTCTTCACCAAGGCTGAGCGGTTGGGCCTTGTTGCAGAGCCGGGGGACAATTCCCTCAAACTGAAGTCTGAGGACGGGAAACTCACGTTCGCCGTTTTCAATCGAAACGGTACAGTGAAAAACTTTTCGTTGGCATTGTACGGGCGGGAGCAAGGAATCGAGCGGCTGGTTGATGCGTACTACGATGCGTTTGCGGAGTTGTTTCCCGATGGAAACGTCGATCGAGGTTCTCAACCCTTTCGATGGACTGTCAAGCGTGCAGGCCAACCTCTTACTCTTGCCGATTGCATGCAGGTACGGGACCAGTGGTTCGACCTGCTTGAACGAACCATCGGTGAGATTCATCAAGCGGTCGCATAGCAGACGCTTCGCAGCCAACGACTCATCGGGCCGTGTCGTTGACTCGGCAGCCGGTGGAACCGGCCCGACAAGACAGGGAGCTGATGATGCAGCGCGACACGAATCCATTGGGGCAACCGGTGGGGCAGTTGGTTTCCGATTGGAAGCCGCCGGCGCTTCCGTCTCGTGACACGATGGAAGGTGCGTTTTGCCGGTTGGAGGCTCTCGATCCGGATCGCCACGCCAGCGAACTCTTCGAGGCCAACAGCCTTGATGTGGATGGTCGGAGCTGGACGTATCTGCCCTACGGGCCGTTTGCCACGTTGGACGACTACGTCGTCTGGCTGAGCGAGTCGGCTGCCAAGAGTGATCCGTTGTTCTTTGCCATCATCGACAAGTCTTACGGCCAGGCGGTGGGAGTGGCCAGCTATCTGCGGATCGATCCGCGGCATGGTTCGATTGAGGTTGGGCATTTGAGTTTCTCGCCGCTGCTCCAACAACAGCCCGCCGCCACTGAGGCCATGTTTCTGATGATGGACCTCGCGTTCGGTCTCGGTTACCGCCGGTACGAGTGGAAGTGCAACGCGCTGAACGAGCCGTCTCGCCGCGCCGCACAGCGACTCGGCCTGTCGTTTGAAGGGGTCTTCCGCCAGGCCGCCGTCTACAAGGGGCGAAACCGCGACACGGCCTGGTACGCCGCCATCGATCAAGAATGGCCGGCGCTCCGGAACGCCTTCTTGCGCTGGCTCGACCCGGCCAACTTTGACGAGCATGGCAAGCAGCGAGTCGCCTTGTCGACGCTGACGGCTCCCATGCTCAAGCAGCGCGGATAGGTCGGCACGGCGGCGGCGGTCGGGTGCCTTCGACTGCGCACGGCGGTTTGATGTTGCGAATGCTGGGGGCTCGAAGACTCGACCCCAGCCACACGGAGAGGCTGTGATGTTTTCGTGGGATAAGCTTCCAGCTTGTCAGTACTGCCGAAGAATCGTCTTCGCCGAAGAACATGACAAGCTGGAAGCTTATCCCACGTCAATTCGTCACCGCCTCGGACGGACGGATTGGAAATCCGTCCCACGGTTGAAATCCGTCGTACGGGCCGCTCAGACGTCGAGGTCTTTCACGAGGAGCGCGTGCTTTTCGATGAACTCGCGGCGTGGTTCGACGGCGTCGCCCATTAGGACGCGGAACATTTCGTCGGCGGCCACGGCGTCGTCCATGGTCACTTTCAGCAGAGTCCGTTCCTTCGGGTTCATGGTGGTGTCCCACAGTTCTTCGGCGTCCATTTCGCCCAGCCCCTTGAAGCGGGTGACCTTCATGCCGCGTTCGCCGAGGTCGCGCAACTGCGGCAGCAGTTCGCGCAGGGAGGTCATCTTCAGCGAGTGATCGTCCTGCACGATCTTGAAGGGGAAGAACGTTTCTCCATCCTTATTGCCAGCGGGATACAGGTCCGGCAGGTGAATGCCATAGCCCTTCAATTCACCGAGCGCGTTGTTGATCGTGCGGATCTCGTGCAGGTCGATGATCTGCAGGAGTTCTTCGCGGACGACCGGCGCGGCGGGTGTGCCCGGCGGCGAGGGGACCGGTTCGGGGGCGGCGGGCGGGGGAACGGATGGAGCCGCGGCGCCGGCCATCGTCAGTTCGCGGCCGAGGCGTGTCTCCTCTTGCTGGACGAAATCGCGGACCTGATCCTTGTCGAAGAACCACTGTTCCTGCTTGCCCAGGAAGACGCGGTACTCGGGCAGCTTGTCCGCCGTGCCGGCCTTCGAGTGCAGGTACTTCAGCGTGACGCCGCGGCGTTCGAGCAGTTCGAACGGCTCTTCCAACCGCTGCATCTGCTTGACGATCTTTTCAAGGTGCTCGCCCGTCACTTCATCTCCGTTGGGAAACACGACCCGGCTGCCATTCAGACCCAGCGTGATCAGCTCGGCCACCATCCGCTCGTGCGTCTTCACATACCGCGTCTTGTTGCGCTGCGTCACCTTATAGAGCGGCGGCTGGGCGATGTAGATGCAGCCGTGTTCGATCAGCGCCCGCATGTGCCGAAAGAGGAACGTCAGCAGCAGCGTGCGGATGTGGCTGCCGTCGATGTCGGCATCGGTCATCAGGATGATCTTGCCGTAACGCCGCTTCGTGACGTCTTCGAATTCGGCCATCGGCGGAATGCCGACCGCCTTGAACAGGTTGGCGATTTCGGCGTTGTCGAGGATCTTGACGAGTTGCGCCTTCTCGACGTTCAGGATCTTGCCGCGCAGCGGCAGGATCGCCTGCAAGTTGGAGTCGCGTCCGGTGTCGGCCGATCCGCCGGCCGAGTCCCCTTCGACGAGATACAGTTCGGTGGCGTCGAGTTCGCGGCTGCGGCAGTCTCGCAGCTTTTCGGGCAGACCGCCGGAGGTCAGCGCCCCCTTGCGGCGGACCATTTCGCGCTGCTTGCGGGCCGCTTCGCGCGCTTCCGCCGCCAGCAGGGCCTTCAGGCAGATTCGCTTGGCGTTCGCCGGATGCTCTTCGAGGTACTTGGTCAGCACGTCATAGGTGATGCTCGACACGGCCCCTTCCACTTCCAGGTTCAGCAGCTTGGTTTTGTTCTGCGACTGGAACTGGGGATCGGGGATGTTGACGTTGACGACAGCGGTCAGCCCTTCGCGGAAGTCGTCGCCGGTCGGTTCGAAATCCTTGAAGAGGTTTTCCTTCTTGCCGTAGTTGTTGAGCGCGCGGGTCATCGCGCTGCGGAACCCGGACAGGTGAGTGCCGCCGTCGGGATTCGGAATGTTGTTGTTCGTGTAGCAGCGGACGTTTTCGTTGTAGCCGTCGTTGTATTGCAGCGCCAGATCGACATGGGTGATGTCGACCTGGCCGTCGATCATGATGACTTCGGGGATCAGCGCGGTTTCCGTCCGGTTGAGATACGTGACGAATTCGCGCAGGCCCCCTTCGTAACAGTGATCCTCGGTCTGCCCCGTCCGCTCGTCGAGAATCCGCAGCCTGACACCGGGGTTCAGGAACGCCAGTTCTTGCAGGCGTTTTTGCAGCGTGTCGTAGCTGTACTTCGTGTCGGAGAAGATCTCGGTGTCGGGCTTGAACGTCATGCGGGTGCCGGTCTCGTTCGACGTTCCCAGCCGTCGCAACTGACTGGTGACCAGGCCGCGCGAGAACTCCATCTGCCAGACGTGGCCCTCGCGCCGGACCTCGACTTCCAGCCATTCGCTGAGTGCGTTGACCGCCTTGATGCCGACCCCGTGCAGTCCGCCGGTTCCCTTGGAGTAGCCCCCCTGCCGGTCGAACTTCCCGCCGGCATGCGTGCTGGTCAGCACGACTTCGAGGGCCGGTTTGTTGCCCTGATCCGGCATCGGTCCGACGGGGATGCCGCGGCCCTCGTCGGTGCAGGTCATGCTGCCGTCCAGGTTGATCGTGACGGTGATCATCTTGCCGTAGCCGCTGAGCGCCTCGTCGATGCTGTTGTCGACGACTTCATACACCAGGTGATGCAGTCCGCGCGGTCCGGTGTCGCCGATGTACATGGCGGGCCGGGTGCGGATGCCCTCAATGTTGGTGAGTGCCTTGATCTGGTCGGCGCCATACAGCGGCGCACCCGCAGTCGGCTCGGCGGTCGGTTCCGCAGTGGCATCGGCAGTCGGTTCGACAGTCGGTTCGGTCAAGGATCAGTCTCCAAAGGTCGGGCGGAACGAGGGGCGGGGAGGGGGATTCCCGAGTCGCCTACATTCCATTCAGTCGAAACTTCAAACTCTTCACGTTCAGGTGCGGTGCCTGTTGCTTGAGTCGCAGCAGCAGGTCGGCCGACTGGAAGGCGGCCAGTTCATTGAGCAGCGGGGCACTCGACACGGCGATCATCAGGACGCCCCTGGTGAGCTGCAGCGGGCGGGCTTGCGCCGCCAGTTCGTCTCCCGCGACGCGCTTCCATGCCGAGCGCAATTCATCATCACTGCGAACCCGCGCGAACCCGCGCAGCGCGATCAGTTCGGCGAGCGCGACAGACAGCGGTTGGGGATCGTGAGCCATTCAACTAACCCGAAGCGTGAGCGAGGGAATGAAACCCCGAAGCACAGGTTTTGAAGTTGCGCGTTTTGGGATTTCAGCCCCAACGGGGCGGTGTTATGCCAGCCCAGGGCAACGCCCTGGGTTGGAGGATTCTCGGGATTACCAAGCCCTGAAGGGGCGGCACTATTCATTCGATGGCAATAGGGCCGCCCCTTCAGGGCTCCACAAACTGTGACGGTCACTACCCAGGGCGGCGCTCCCGTTGGTCGCTTGCCCTGGGCTAACTTAGGGCTGCCCCGTTGGGGCGTAAATCCAAAACACCGCACCTTCAAAAAAGCGAGAGCGAGGGAATGGACCACCAATTCGAACCTGGGATTGGTGCAGCAACTACTGACGGCAACCGGCTCACAAGGCTAGCGGTCGCGCGACAGCGGCATGATGACGTAGATGTAGTGATCTTCCGTGGTCAGCACCGCCGGGTCTTCATGGGAGATGATCTGGAATCGGAACTGCGAACCGGTGTCCAGCGACTTGAGGAAGTCGGCGACATAGCGCGGGTCAAACGTGATCTTCACATCTTCGCCGTCGTACGCGATTGGCATTTCGACCTTGGACTGACCGATGTCCGCCGCCTGGCTGCTGAGTCTCAACGTCCCCTTGGTGAAGGCGAAGTCGACCCCGCGGCTCTCTTCGTTGGTGACGATCATCGCCTGGCGAATCGCACCATAGAACGGGGCGACGACCATGTCGATCTTCGCCGAGAAGGAGTTGGGAACCACCTTGCGCCAGTCGGGGAACCGTCCCTGCACCAGTTGACTGGTGATCGTTGTGCCGCCGCAACGGACCGCGATGTCATTGGGATGAATGGCAATGTGGACTTCGGACTCGATGTCGCCCAAGCTCCGCTCGATCAGCGTCATCGCCTTGGAGGGGACCACCGGCGGCGAGGCTGGTGGTGCGGCCGACCCCACGACCCGGCATTCCCCGGACACCACGGCCAACCGGCGGCTGTCTGTCGCGGCGAACGTGGCGCGTTCCGGAGTGAATTCGATCTGGATGCCACCGAGGGCGTAGCGCGTGCTTTCGGTGTCGGTGGCGAAAATCGTGCGGCGAATCAACTGACGCAGCGTGGTCGAGGAGACGACGAAGTACTCTTCATCGCCGAACGTGGCGACCGGCGGGAAGTCGGCGGGGTCTTCGGCCGAGAGACGGAATTCGCTGTATCCGCAGCGAATCCAGATCGCGTCGCTGGTGATTTCAAGCTTCACGACGTCATCGGTGAGTTCCCGCAACACCGACAGGACACGCGCCGTCGGCAGGAGTGCCTCACCGGACGAATCGACTTCAACATCCGACACGTCGCATCGCAAACCGATCTCGCTGTCGGTGCCGATCAGCGTCACCTTGCCGTGGCTCGCCTGCAGCTTGACGTTTTTGAGAATGTCCTTGGTCGTCCGTGAGGGCACCACGCCGGCCACAGTTTGAAAGGCGCTGGTCAGCGAAGCGCGCTGGCAGGTGAGCTGCATAGTGTGATGCTTTCCGAAGTGTGGATTGAAGGCTGCGGGACAGCCAATCGTCCCGCCCGCGCCGCCGAAAATGTTCCCAATTCCCAAGGGGGCGGATTGTACCCGCAGAGTGGGCAAAAAGGCAGCGAGCAAGGCCGGTTCGCACGTACTTTTTGGGCCGGGTTGGCCCGTCGTGAAACCGATCGCCCAATGGCACTCACGTTGCCTTTGGCCGATTGAGCGGCAAGGCGCTAGCCGCCGGTTCTTTGCCGGGAATTTCACCTCCATCACACCGGCGGCTAGCGCCTTGCCGCTCAAAGTGAGTGCCATTGACCGATCGCCGGCGGGGATGGAATCGCGATGCAACGGACTGACTGTGACGCAGGAGCAGCGCTCAATCGCCGCAGGCGCTCCGCAGTTCCACCGCGGTCAATCGGCCATCGTGCAGAGCCGAGGCGACCAGCACGCCCGCGACACCCGCCGACTTGTGCCGTCTCAAGTCTTCGATGCCCCGCACGCCTCCGCCGCATGTCAGACGCAAGGCTGGAAACTCGGCCAGCAGTGATCGGCACAGATCCTCGGTTCGCCCCCCGCTGGATGTGCCGACATCGGCCAGGTCCAGCACGATGATCCGCGTGACGCCCACCGCGACGGACTGGCGAACGATCTCGCGCGGATCGGGACTCCAGTCGCTGGAGTTCTCCATCAACAGCGGACGGCCGTCGAGCAGATCGAGACTGAACGTGATCTCGCCCTGATTCGCGGCATGAATGTCGGCCAGGATCTGCGGACTGGGACACGATTCCAAACCAACGATCGGTTCCGCGCCGCAGTGGCGAACGGACAGCGACTGGTCGACCGTGTGAATCCCCGCGTCGACACGCAGACGGAATCCGTCGGCGACCAGTTGCCGGTAGACATCTCCATTGGGCCGGTGATGCAGGATGGCATCCAGATCCGCCACGTAGAACGTGTTGAAACCGAACGCGGTCCGCAACGCGCGCGCGACGTCGAGCGGCTGGACGCTTGTTGTCAGCAGGGTGCGCAGCGGCCGGTACTCGGAACGCCGCCCCGCCACTCCGCGGACGACGATTGCATTGAGCAGATCGAGAACCGGCAGGACGTGCATGAGCTTCGGCGTCTCGTGAGGTGTGGACACGACCCGGCAACCGCGGCGATACTACCCGCCGAAGTTCGGCTTGTCGCCCGACGGGATTCGCCCGTCTCACACACGGCCCGCAGGCATCACATTTTCAACCGGTTAGGGGCCGTGCAGGATCAAGTTCCGAGAGATCTGAAAGTAACCCGAAGCGTGAGCGAGGGCAGACGCGCCGGGCGACGG
>JAYTIB010000715.1:0-9001 GCA_043732205.1 Schlesneria sp.
CGCGCGTCGTTGGGAGGTTTCGGGGGAATTAACCTTGGCGGAAAACTAAAGAGGGAAAGCAACGTTGACCGATTTGTCAGAATAGATACAATCGGCACAACCGGAAGGTTCGGCAAACTCCGCACAACCCAACCCACCCAACATTGTGCGAGCCCGATCAGCCGACAGCGGAGGCGTTCTCTCGCGTGGACGGAGTCAGGAGAGAAACTGGTTTGGCCAAAACGCTCGGTCGAGCCCCTGCAAGGATAGCCCGATGAAAACCGTCTTCACCACTGGCGAGGCTGCCAAGATCTGCAAGGTCAGCCAGCAGACAATCATTCGCTGTTTTGATTCGGGACAACTGCGCGGCTTCCGCGTGCCGGGATCGAGATTCCGGCGGATTCCCCGCGACGTGCTGTTTCGGTTCATGAAAGAAAACGGCATCCCCACCGATGCCTTGGAAAGCGGCCGTCGCAAGGCCCTGATCGTCGATGACGACGTGGAACTGGTCGAACTGATTCGCGACGCGCTCGAAGCCGATGGCCGGTTTGAGATCCGAATCGCCAACAACGGCTTTGACGCGGGGATGATGGTCAAGGAATACCGCCCGGACATCATCGTCCTGGACGTGATGCTGCCGGACATCAACGGCAAGGAAGTCTGCCAGCGGGTGCGCATGGACTCGGCGCTGGACGGCACGCAGATCATCTGCATCAGCGGCATGGTCGAAGCCGACAAGATCGCGGACCTGAAGGCGTCCGGTGCCAACGAATTCATGCAGAAGCCGTTTGAAGTCGACACGCTGATCGACCGGATGTGCAAACTGCTCGACGTCGAGCCGGTCCGCTCGTAACACCAACCCGAAGCGTCAGCGATGGAGTGGTAACGAGGAATCGTCAGCGCGGGAGTGTCCGCAACGTTTGTGTTTGGATTCGATTGATGAAGCATTCGCGAGGACGGTGGTTCGCCATCGTCCTCGCGGTCGTTTCGACGGGGACGAACGGAGCCAGTCGATGGCGGAACAGCAACACAGTCCGACTCCGCCGGAGTCCACGTCCGAAGTCAGTCCGTGGATCATCCCCGATGCCAACCGGCTGGAGGCGCTGGCCGAATTCGCCGCCGGCGCGGGCCACGAAATCAACAATCCCTTGGCCACGATCATCGGCCGCGCTCAACTGCTGCTGAAGGACGAGCAAGACCCGCAGCGCCGCCAGATGCTGTTATCGATCGGCGCCCAAGCGTACCGCATTCGGGACATGATCGGCGACACGATGCTGTTCGCCCGGCCACCGAAACCGGAACTGCAGGACGTGAGTCTGCCCAGCGTCGTCGAGCAGGTGGTCTCACGACAACTCGATCAGTTGTCGCAGTCGGGATGCACCGTGACAACGTCCATGCCCGCCGATTTGGTTCTGCGAGCCGATCCGACGCAGCTTGCCATCGTCCTCAGCGAACTGCTCCGCAACAGCCGCCAGGCGTTGCTGCCTGATGGAGGACCGATTCAGATTCGCGCGGCATCCTTGAATAGCGAACCCGCTCAGATCGAGGTCGAAGATCACGGCGTCGGCTTTTCAGAAATCGAACGGGTTCACGCCTTCGATCCCTTCTTCTCCGGTCGTCAGGCCGGCCGCGGACTTGGATTCGGCCTGCCCAAATGTTGGCAGATCATCCGGCAGCACGGCGGCCAGATCGAGATTGAATCACGAGCGGGCGGCCCCACGATCGTCCGCATCACTTGGCCGATGTCGTAGGCAATGACCTTGATCGCCATACTGGTCACAGCAATTGTTCCGGCAACAACGCTCGTGCGGCGGACGATGTTGAGTTTCCGCAACGCCGGTTGCTTCCCCGTCGCCAAATCTGCGGTAGAGTCTTCCCAGACGCCAGACTTTGTTTCCCCCGCAAACCGATTCGACCCCAGTGAGTCTCCCCATGGCACGCAGCAAGCTTCAGGGCATCTTCACCCCCAACATCGTTCCGCTCGACGCCAAGGGCGAGATCAACGAGTCGGAACTGCGACGGTATGTCGATTGGCTAATCGCCAAGGGAGTCCACGGTCTCTACCCAAACGGCTCGACAGGCGAGTTCACTCGATTCACGGCCGAAGAACGCATCCGCATCATGGAGATCATCTGCCATCAGGTGCGGGGCCGCGTCCCCGTGCTGGCGGGTGCCGCCGAAGCCAACGTCAAGGAGACGGTGCGCGCCTGCGAGAAGTACTACGAGATGGGGGCGACCGCCGTCGCGATCGTGGCTCCGTATTACTTCAAGCTCAGTCCGCGAGCCGTCTATGCGTACTTCAAGGAGATCGGCGACAACACGCCGATCGACGTGACACTCTACAACATTCCGATGTTCGCCAGCCCGATCGATGTCCCCACGGTCAGGCGGTTGGCCGAAGAGTGTCCGAAGGTCGTCGGGATCAAGGATTCTTCGGGCGATCTGCCGAACATGATCCGCATGATCCAGGCGGTCCGTCCGCTCCGTCCCGACTTCAGCTTCCTGACCGGTTGGGACGCCGCGCTGATGCCGATGCTGCTGATCGGTTGCGACGGCGGCACGAATGCCAGCTCGGGCGTCGTCCCGGAACTGACTCGCAAGCTGTACGAACTGACCATCGCCTACAAGATCGATGAAGCCCGCGACCTTCAATACGACATCTTGCGGCTGTTCGATTCGATGATCCTCACGTCCGAATTCCCCGACGGCTTCCGCACGGCCGTTCGTCTGCGCGGCTTCGAAACGGGAGTCGGTCGCCAGCCGTTGTCCGACGATCAGCAGACCGAACTGGTCAAGCTGGCCGATACGCTGCAATGCATGCTCGCCGAGCACGGATTCACCGACGAACCCGTCTGCGGCTGCTCGATCAAGTCCGACACCAAGGGCGCGAATCCCGCGGAGGTCTCAACGATCGTCCAAGCCGTCGTCGCAGAACTGAAGCGACGCGGGATGGCGTAGAGTGATGCGACCGTGGGCGACGTTTCACGATTGCGCTTCGTCCGCATCATCCGGTGCCCATAACTCGCGGAATTTCTCGCGAACGTACGGATTCAGTTGATCGCCGAATTCGATCGGCAGACGCAGCGTCTTCGTGAGTTCCTGCACATCGGCCAAGTCCTTCAACCGATGCGGATTGGTCATCCCGGACGCGAGCTTGAGTTCGATCAGCGTCGTCAGCGGAATGTACTTGCGTCCATCCAACTGAATGGAGACTTGTGACGGATCGGGGAACGACACCGGCTTGGGTTTGCCATCACCGGGGAATCCACCTGTCACCAGGAACTCGATTTTGACGCCCAGTTCCGTATCGCGCAGATTGCGGCTCTTCGGAAACGGCGGGAGATAGCCGCGTCCGTCCAACGCGTCGTGAACCCGCTGCAAACCCTCGGTTGTCACCAGCAGATCGACGTCTTCGGTGAAACGCCGGAACCCATGCTGAAACAGGGCCATCCCGCCGACGATGGCGTAGGGGATTCCCAGGGTATCCAACCGTTGGGCTATGCGGCGCATGGCCTGTTGGACGGCTCCTTCGTCTTGAAAAAACAGACTGCCTTCAGTCAACGCCCACCTCGAATTCTGATTCAAGCGTTGTTCGTAGGAGATCAGGCCGGAATCGTCCACGCGACCGTCCCGCTCGTGCGGTGGAAGCGCGGATGTCTGCGGTTCGATCGTGCGGTGCATGTCTGATCCCCAAGAGTTCGTCGCGGCGACATCCTACCCCGCTGCCTCAGTTGCGGCGATCCGAATCCGTTTCGGCACGTGGACCACACAGACTTCAGTCCCATCCGCGGGAAGACGGATCTCACGCGGAGGCGCAGAGCTCGCAGAGTCACCAATCACTGCGAGCTCTGCGTCTCTGCGTGAGCCATGATTTCTTTCAATGACATTTAGTTCCGGCAGTCCCGCGCCGGGATCTGAGTGGATCGGGTGTTCGTCGTCCGGTAGGCTGTCCCCGGACCGATTCCCATCACTCACAAGGATTGCCACCATGAGTCGATCGCCCCGCAACGTTCAACCGGATTCGCAGTACGTCACCCGGCGACGGTTCCTGAAATCGACGGCCATCGCCGCCGCATCGACATTCGCAGCACCCGCCATTTTGCGGGCCGGGGGTGTCATCGAAAGGCTGAACGTCGCCGTGATCGGGGCCGGTGGTCGCGGTGGCGCCAACCTGGGTGAGGTCGCCAAGACCGAGAACATCGTCACGCTGTGCGACGTGAATGAATCGAATCTGGGTCGGGCTGCGGAGGCTCATCCGAAAGCGCGCACGTTTGTTGACTATCGCAAGGTGTTCGACCGTCCCAAAGAATTCGACGCGGTGATCGTCAGCACGTGCGAACACACGCACGCCTTTGCGACGCTCGCCGCCCTGCAACTCGGCAAGCACGTCTATTGCGAGAAGCCGCTGACTCATAGCGTCTGGGAAGCGCGCGTCATTCGCGAAGCGACGGCCAAGGCGAAGGTCGCCACTCAGATGGGCATCCAAATTCATTCGGGCAGCAACTATCGTCGCGTGGTGGAACTGATTCAGACCGGAGCGATCGGTCCCGTGCGCGAAGCCCATGTCTGGACTTCACGCGCGTGGGGACATCAGTCGCCCGAGGATGCGAAGAAGTTTGGCGACATCGTTTCAGTACAGGATCGTCCCACCGAGACGCATCCGATTCCGAAGGGCGTCGACTGGGACTTGTGGCTCGGCCCGGCTCCCGAGCGGCCGTTCAACAACGTCTATTTTCCCGGCCCGAAGTGGTATCGCTGGTGGGAGTGGGGCAGCGGCACGATGTCGGACCTCGGCAGCCACTTCAATGACCTGCCATTCTGGGCGCTCAAGCTGCAATCGCCACTGACGATCGAAGCGAGCGGCCCGCCGCCGCATCCCGATCTCGCCCCCGCGTCAATGCAGGCCACGTACGAATACGGCCCGCGCGGCGACATGCCAGCCGTGAAGCTCACGTGGTATCAGGGCGTCAACAAGCCGACGATCTGGACGGAGAAGGGGATCCCTCAATGGAACGACGGACACTTGTTCATCGGCGACAAGGGAATGCTGCTCGCCGACTACGGCAAGCATGTCCTGCTGCCCGAAGACCAGTTCCAAGACTTCAAACGTCCCGCCCCGTTCATCCCCGAATCACCGGGCCAGCAGGCCGAATGGGTCCGCGCCTGCAAGACGGACCTCCAGACCACCTGCAACTTCGAGTACTCCGGCTGGCTGACCGAAGCCAACCACCTCGGCAACGTGGCGTACCGCGTCGGCAAGAAGGTCGAATGGGACGCCGCGAATCTGCGCTGCCCCAACGCCCCCGAAGCGGACAAGTTCATCAAGCGCGAATACCGCGCGGGGTGGAAGCTGATGTGAGTGGTCTTCGATGCTTCGTTCCCAATCTGCGGCTTTGAAAAGAAAGTAAGAAGGTCTTCCCTCAATGACCGAACCACCTTCCGGGCTGCGGCCGAGCCGATGGCACTCGATCTTCGGCTTCAGGTTTTCTCGTCGGCAATTGATCCGCGCCACTGCGGTCGTGGTCATTGCGGGGATCGCGCTCGGCCTGACCTTTGCCGCGTGGTATCGCCCGCCGCGAGCAACCCGCAGGTTGATTCAATCCGCGGGTGGAAGTGTCGAGTATCAGAGGGAACCCAACGTCCTCGTCCAACAGTTTGCGGGTCAGCAGTTCCGCCGATTGGGACTCGTTCCTGCCGATGAGGAAATCGAAAGAGTCGGGCTTTTGCAGTCGTCGGTTTCGGACGACTGGTTACACCACTTGAAAGGACTTGATGGTCTGAAGATTCTCGACCTGCATGAGCGGCAACTGGGACCAGGACTGGCAGAACTGAAGGGCCTGCCAGGATTGAGCTCCGTCGGTGTGTACGGCCTCTGCGATGGCGACCTCAAACACTTGCAGGCACTTCCCAATCTTCGAGAAATTCGAATCGGGCAGCCGAAATGTCCCGATGTCGATCTGAGCAAACTTTCGTCACTCACAAAGCTCGGTTCGCTGAGCCTTTCTTTCAGGCCGGTTACGGCCCGGCAGTTGGAACAGGTCTCGCGCATTTCGTCCCTGCATGCGCTCGATCTGCAATCGGCCACCATCCCCCAGAGCGAGTTGTCAGGACTCGCACATCTCGCCGCGCTGACGAAGTTGGAGACGCTCTACGTCGGCGACGTTTCCGATGAAGGAATTGCTCACATTACCAAGCTCAATTCACTTCAGTATCTGTGCTTCTGCGGGGCACGCCTGACTGACGAGGGATTGGTGCCTCTGTCCAAACTCCGCAATTTGAAAGACCTCCGGCTGAGCGGCTGCACCGGAGCATTCAACGTTGAGATGCTTCGCAGAAACATGCCGAAATGTCGAAGTCGGGTCGATCCATTCTAGACGATTGACACCAATTCGCTTGCCCCGCAGTGCGGCTACGCTTAATTCCCAAACTGGACTGTGTAAACGAATGCTTTAAGAACCGTTGTCCAAGAGCTGGCAATTCCGGTAGTGGGCCAGTTTGCCCAGAGACTTCCGAAGTCTTCCGAGACTTCGGAAGTCTGTTTCGCCAAACTGACCCACTACTGCAATTCCCTCGAAAACAAACCATGAGATATCTACTGTTATCGGCTTTGATGTTGATCGCTTCTACGCGGATGGCCTTCGCCGACGGGGCGGGGTGGCTGGGATCGGGCGTCTTCGACTGCCCCCAGTCAATGAGGACGCAACTCAACAGATCTGTGGGCGGCAAGGACGCCGACCACAGCCACACGTTCTTTCGTTCCCAAGAGCTGTAGGGCGCATGAAGCAACGCGGAACGCACCATTTGCTCAAGCCGCCTGCGGTGTGCTCCGCTTCGCTTCACACATCCTACGCAACTTGGAAGCTCCGCTTCCTCTGCGATCGCCAAGCTAAGCTAGGCTTGGAAGACAGCGGGTTCCCAAGCCGGAGCTTGGGAACCAGTCAAGAAGGGCGTGGCGGCCGCCCACGATCAACGGCTCTGAAACTCTTGGCACCAGGCCTTCCAGTCGGCGCGCAGGGTTTCCACCATCGCGCGGGCGGCGGATTCGAGCCAGTCTTTCGGGAGTGATGCGAGGTGTTGCCGGATGGCTTCGCGAGCCGGCGCGCTGCCGGCGTGGATGTTGGCCGCTTCGGCTCCCATCGCGGTGAGCAGCAGCCGTTCGTCGTGGGACTCGGTGAGCTGAATCAGCTCGATCCGCGAGCACCGGGGCGCGAGACGTCGCACGATCCAGGCACCGTGGATCTGAAAACAAGGGTCCGCGCACCGCACGGCTTGGCTCAGTAATTCCGTGATGCGCGAGCGGTTTTGCGAGGCATCGCCCTCCAGCCAGGTGGTCGCGGGCGGGACGAGGGCCTTCGCTTCCCGTGCCTTCCAGCCTCCCGCGATCTTGCTCAACGCCACATAGCGCGGCTTGCCGAGGCTCCCCATGCCGACGCGCGGACGGAAACGAATCTCACACGGGGCCTGAACGTCGCCCAACGCCTGCCTCAATGCGGCCTCCGCCTCCAGCGGGATCGTCTCCGCGGGATCGTGGAGGACCGCCGTGAGCTTGTTCCAGAAGTGGACCGGATCGCGTTCCGCCTGCATCGCCAGCCGACGCAACTCGGGATGCTCCTCTTCCAGCACGAACGGCCGTCCGCCGGACGAGAACTGCTCGACATAGCCCGCCAGAATCGCGCGGCAGGCCCTGTCGAACTGAAACTGTTTCGTCCGGCTCGCGAACCCGACACTCGCAGCCAGCCGCACCAGATCGTTGGTGAAGGGAAGTTCGTCGGCCTCGTCGAAATCGTTGACGCCCCAGACCAGCCGGCCTTCGCTGTCGCGCCACGTCCCGAAGTTCTCGATGTGCAAATCGCCCACGCCCAGCACGCGCGGAGCCGCCTGCAACGCGGGACAGACCTCGGGCCAACGCTGCACCCAGCGATAGTACGTGCCGCGAAAGAACGGAAACGGATCGTCGCCGTTCGCCATCTGCGCGTGCTTGTACGCCAACTCGTCTTCTTGGATCTCGACCTGGGCACGAAGCCATGCTTCATAACGCTCGGTCGCGGCAACGAAGTCGGTTGTCATGGTGACCCTGCTGAGATTGTTTTGTAGGACGCGTTTCCAGGCATCGTCAATCTGACCCGCTACCGGCGTTTCGCCAGCAGTCGATCCAACTGGTTGGCAAACGCCTGCTTGTCCTTGGGACCAAACGGAGCCGGGCCGCCCGTCACCAGATTGCTACCGCGCAGTTCGTCCATCAGGTTCCGCATGGTGATCCGCTCGCCGATGTTCTCCGCAGTGAAGATGTCGCCGCGCGGATCGAGGGCAATGCCACCCTTCTGCACCACATGTGCCGCCAATGGAACATCCCCCGTGACGACCAAGTCTCCCGGCTGAAGCAGTTCAACAATCTGCTTGTCGGCCACATTCAAACCGTACGGCACCGTCAGCAGCGACACAAACTCCGACTTGGGAATTCGCAGCGGCTGATTGGCAACGAGCACCAACGGCACTTTCACCCGCGCCGCCGCCCGAAACAGCAGTTCCTTAACCTCCGCCGGACACGCATCGCCATCGACCCAAATCTGCATGAATGAACCCCGAGTGGTGAAGCAGACAATCCTCGCCCGCCGTTGGGCTCCTGATATACTTGGGCCGCCCCCTGTTTCCCAGGAGAGAATCATGCCATCGCCGTTCCCCGGAATGAACCCCTACTTCGAACAAGAGGAAGTCTGGCACGACTTCCACCAGACGTTTGTCACGGCGATGCGTCACGCGTTGGTTGAGCAGGTTGGCTCACGGTACATCGTGAAATTGGAATTGCACATCTACATTCGAGAGCTTGCCTCTCAAGAACGACGCCTGCTCGGCAGGGCAGATGTTGGAATCGACGCTTCACGGAAGCATCTGTCGGGTGAAACAGCGAGTGGTGTCCTTGAAGCTCCCATTCAGTGCTTCATTCCGTCGGGAGTCGACATTTTGGAAGAGTCGTTCATCGAAGTGCGCAGGGCCGAAACACGGCAACTGGTCACGACGATCG
>JAYTIB010000716.1:0-8948 GCA_043732205.1 Schlesneria sp.
GTCGGCCATCGCCATCGAACACTGGCTCATGTTGTGCGGGAACACGCCCAGTTCTTTCATCATGTCGAACCGCCACACGACATCGGCCTCGTCCGGGTTCTCATTCGCCTCGTTGCAGAACGGTCCATCATTCTCGCCGTCGCGGAACCCCTCGGTGTCGAGACACACGACCTCGCAGCGATTGGTGACGGCCCACAAACGATTGCCATCAATGACCGGCGTCGAGGGCATCCCAGTACTCGGCCAGTCGTTGACCCGCCCGCTCGGCAGTTTGGGACTGGAGTACTGCCAGAGAAACTTGCCGGTCGCTTCCTCGAAGCACAGCAGCACTCCCAAATCCACCTTTGCGGGATAGCGTTTCAAGTAGCCGTGATTGTTGTTGGTGCCGATGTAGACCTTCCCATTCGCGACGACCGGATTGCCATACGTTTGCGAACCGAGCTTCGAGGCCCATTTGATATTTCGCCCAGTCTTGATGTCCCACTCCATCGGGATGTTTTTACCGTCCGGTGTGTTGTTGCGCAGCCGCGAACCGCCCCACTGCGGCCAATCATGAGGACCAACTCGCAGCGTCGCCCGATCCTGCTGACTCGCTGCGACCGGATCATACGGCGGGCCGAGTTGCTTCTCGGCGAGTTGAGCATCGATCCGCCGCAGCGTCTGACGAGCGACTATCCGCAATCCGAGATCGTTGCCGGACAGCGCGGACTGGACGATCGGCAGCGCCGCGCTTGCGGCGGGACCGATTTGTCCGAGCGCGGCAAGCACGCTACACCGCTGGCTCTGGTTGCCATCGCTCGCGATGGCGATCAGAACGCGAATGACATCGTCGGACTTGGCACCGACGAGCCCCAAGGCGGTGGTGGCCGCGCGGGCGACAGACGCTTGCTCGTCGCGCAGCGCAACAATCAGATCCGGAATGGCCGCTTCGGCTGGTGTTCCGATTTCTCCGAGAACGTAGGCGGCCGCATGACGCACACCGGGATTGTCGTCCTTCAGTTTGGCTTGAAGTTCGTCGAGCACCGCCGATTCTCCGCCCAACCGCCGCAGCGACAACACCGCGGCGCGACGCACTGCGGGCTCGGTGTTGTTCAACAGTTCGCGAATCGCCTGGACTACCTCCACCGGACGCTGTTCCATCAACGCGAGGGCCTTGTGGGCCAGGGTTCGCAGTGAATCGTCGGAACTGCTCGCCGCTTTGATTAGAACCGGCACCGCCGCCGGACCGATGCGGCCCAAGGCATCCGCTGCCGCCGACTGCAAGGTCCACTGAAGTGAGTCGTTGGCGCGATTGTTCATCGCAGCGTTGAGCGCGGGGATGGCCGGCACCGCCTGCGCGCCGAGTTCCCCCAGTTGTTTGGCGGCGGCCACGGCCCGTTCATCGCGCACCTGAAGCAGGTCGATCAGCCGCTGCAAATTATTCGGTTCGAGAGGAGAAGGAGAGGGAGGGGGAACTGAAGTCTTGGCAATCTCCAGTGTGAGCGGCTGAAGTGCCTCAGCCGGCGGATACGGTGGCAGATCCCAATCGAGGCCCATCTCGGCCAACTGCTCGCGGATCTCGCGAAGATTCCAGACGTGAATTGCTTGGCCTTCTGTGGCGGTCACCGTCAATTGCGATCCATCGGCCGAGAATCGCGCATGCACCGATCGGGCCTGATGAGGGTTTTCCAGCGATGCGTAGTCCCGCCCGGTCTCGGGATTGATCAGCCGGATGGCTCCATTTCCGTTTTCCACCGCCAGAACCTTGGCATCCGGAGAAAAGGCGACTCCGCCACGGCCTCCGATGGATCGCGCCTCTTTCCAGGAATCGACCGACCACAGCCGATTGCCGTCAGCACCCGTGACCAACCAGCGGCCATCGGCACTAAACACGACGTAGGCCAACCCCTCTGTGGGCAACTCGTGAGCGAGCGTTCCGGTGGAGGCGTCCCAGATTCGCACCTTGGTCTGCGAATGGCTCCCCGTGGCGACCCAGCGACCATCGGGGCTGACATCGATGTAGCGCGTGTCGTCATGCATCAGCCGATGCGGCGGGTTCGCCGAGTCCCGATTCCAAACCATCCCGCCCCAAAACATGGCTTGAGCCACCACGCGGCCGTCACGACTGATTCCCAGGCACTCGGATGGCTCGTCAGGGAGAAGTTCTTCTTGCGATCCAATGCGCACCGATCCTCGCACTGGCGCGGCGGCAACCTCGATCGGCCAACGCACCAGCCCCATGTGTCCGCTCGCCAAAAGTGCGCCGGATGGTTCAAACCGCACCGATCTCGTGACGTTCCCGGTCGGTAGAAATGTGAGTGGCTTGCCACTGGCGAGATCCCACAGCGCCACGCCATCGGCCATCCCCGCGGCGAGCAGCCGGCCGTTGGGACTGACATCTGACGAACAATAAATCCCGCGGCCCAAGGCCGGATCGCGGATCATCGTTCGGAAGCAACTTTGAGCCGTCACGACTTCCAAAATCCGCAGCCGACCATCGCCCGCGAAGCACACAGCCAACCGGTCATCGGGACTGAAGCGGGGAAACTGCGTCATGGCAATCGGCGACTGGAACAACTGGTCTCCCGTTTGAGGGTTCCAGAGTCGCAGCGGTTGAAACCAACCGGTGCTGGCCAAGCAGTCGCCGGTGTTGCTGAACGCAAGATTGGTCCCAGCGGCGTGGCCTTTCAGTTCGGCGGACACTTTGCCCGTGGCGACGACCCAACAATGGATGTTGTAGTCGCTTCCCACGACCGCCAGCATCTTGCCATCGGGGTGCCAGGCCAGGTTACCTGCCCCTGGCTGTGGCAAGTGGGTGAGAACGGCCCCCGTGTCGATCTCCAGAATCTGAACCCCCGTCGGCGAGGACACTGCCAATCGTGCCAACTGCGGATGATAGGCGACGCACCGCACGGGTGAGGCGACCGCAATCTCCCGGACTTGTTTCACAGCCGGAAGATCGAAGAGTCGGACTTGGCTGTTCTCTTGGAGCAACGCCATTTGTCGGCTGTCGGGTCGAAAAGCGGAAACGTAGCCGTTGCCTTCACTGAGAATCGGCTCGTGGGCCGACAAGTCCCAAAGTTTGAATCGATTGTTAGCGACCGCGAGGAACCGTCCGTCGGGGCTGAGGGTCGGCCATGCTTCCAAAGATCCCAAGCCGGTCAGGCTCCAAAGCTCGGCATCATCGGACACGCGACGGACGCTGACATTTCCCGATCGGTCGATCCGCGCATAGCGCTCCAAGGCACTGTCGAAACTCACCTGCAAACTGCCCGTCGGCCAACCGTTCCACTCCTGAGCCGTGCGGAGATCGGCCAAGGTCAAACACGCGATCGCCTCGTTGCGAAGTTCGAGGAAATCCGCCTCGGGAAGCGACATGGCGTGCGCCATCCGGCTGGCTTCGCGGAGCACCTCCAGCGATTCAAACCGCTGGCCAATGCGCCGGCTCAGACGATTGGCTCGTGCTTGCGCCACCAGTGAGCGATAGAGCCTTTGCGTGGCGTCCACCTTCGATTTCTTCTCACCTTCGAGAGCCTGTCCGATCACAGTGTTCTTGTCCTCGATCTCGTGTCGGTGCGCGAGTTCCCGCACGTAGGCGAAACTTGAGGTTGCCGTGACAGCCATGAGCGTCAACAACAACGAGGCCGTCAGAGTGGCCACGACCGGCTTGCGACGACACCAACGCCACAATCTCGCGGGTCGGCTGATCGGTCGCGCGGTGATCGGTTCGCCGCGCAGGAACCGGCCCAGGTCATCGGCCAAAAGCTGAGCCGTGCCGTAGCGGCGGTGTGGTTCCTTTTGCAGGCACTTCAGGCAGATCGTTTCCAAGTCGCGAACAATGCCGGGGTTCAGCAAGCACGGCGAGGCGGCTTCGACGTGGATCACCTGCTCGATCGTTTTCATGACCGAGTCGGCTCGGAACGGCGCGCGGCCGGTGAGGCACTCGTAGAGAATCGCGCCCAACGAATACACGTCG
Organism: Schlesneria sp.; assembly: GCA_043732205.1. GTDB lineage: Bacteria > Planctomycetota > Planctomycetia > Planctomycetales > Planctomycetaceae > Schlesneria. The sequence continues at coordinate 3,956 of JAYTIB010000716.1, forward strand.
CTGCCGGGACCGATCAGGCTGCGCTGGCCTTGCGCTTGTTCGGGAGGCATGTAGCTGGGAGTTCCCACGATCTGGCCGGTGCGCGTGAGATCGCTGTCGCCCTCGACGCGCATTGCAAGGCCGAAGTCCGTGATGCGGACCTGATCGTGACTGTCGATCAAAATGTTGGACGGCTTCAGATCGCGATGCAGCGTCCCACGCTGGTGCGCGTAGTGAATCGCTTCGGCCATCTGACGGACGTAGGTCGCGGCCTGTTTCGCGGGCAACAGGTTCTCGCGCAGGATCGCCGACAGGTCGCGGCCCTCGACGTAGTCCATCGAGAAATAGTGAAAGCCCTCGTGCTGGCCCACCTCGTGAATCGAGACGATGTTCGGATGTTGCAGACCGGCCGCCGCTTCCGCTTCGACATGGAACCGCTGCACGTCCTGCTCGGTGGCCAGTCGCCCGGAGACGATCATCTTCACGGCCACGATGCGTCCCAGCGTGGTTTGGCGAGCCTTGTACACGACTCCCATCCCGCCGCGCGCGATCTCCTCCAGCAGTTCGTAGTTCCCCACATAGTTGAGCTGCCGGCCCGGTCCCACGGCCTGCGCCAGCGCGTCGCCAAACCCGCGGATCGGTTCGGCCATCTGATTCATCCGGTCGCGTTGTCCAAAGAACTGCCGCAACTCGTCGGCGAGTTCCGGATGCCGCTCCAAAATCTCACGCCGATTCGGCGAGGTGCCGGACTCGCACGCGCGGATGTAGTCGGCGATCACCGCCTCCAACTGCTGGTCGCGATCCGCGTCGTCGTCGGGAGGTGTCATGCTGTTTTCGGGAATGGTCAATCTTCACTCTCCCAGCAGGCTATGTAGAGTCTTCAGTCCCCTGAACAACAGTCCCGCCACCGCCGCTTCAGTGCGGCCGATTTCTGCTGCGACTTCGGCCAACTTCAGGCCTTGCAGGTGATGCAACACGATCACCTCGCGCTGCGCTTCGGAAAGTTTGGTAAGGGCTTCTGAGAGTCGCAGCAGATCCTCCTGCTTGACAGCCTTCTGGCTGGGCGACGACTGCACGGCGGCCAGCCACTCTTGAGTGCGTGAGAACGACGCATCGATCCCGTCTTCCAGCGACTGTTCCCGGCGGATGTCTCGCTTGTCTCGCCGCTGTTGGCGCAGCGCGTCGGCCAGGTTGTGCTTCAAGATCTCGCGCAACTACGCGGCCAGCTCGGCCTCGGAGGAGCCTCGAAACTGATCCTGTTTGGCGAACGCATCCAACAGCGTCTGCTGGACGATGTCCGACGAATCGAGTTTCGCCGGATGGCGGGGATTCAGATGCGCGCGAGCCAGCAGGGTCAGGTACGGCCGATGCCGCTCCAGCCACTGTCTGCCCTCTGCTAGCGGGTGGTTCATGAACTGCTCGAAATGGTGAGAACGCTCAGACGTCGTCTTCCAGTATTGCGGATTCCTCGCGCCGGTGTGCGGAAAAAATCAGACGAACGGTTGCGGACCGCTTCACGGCAGAGAGGTGGCGCTTGTATTCGCGGATTCTCACTTTGCTTACTTGGCAGGCATGGGAAGCTTGATGGGCATCGGGGGCTTGGCCGTCCATTCGCAGAGGAAGTCCAAGACGTCTTCAGAGTCTTTCTTGGGCGACACGTTCGTCTCCCGGTAGATGACCCGTCCATCTCGGTCGATGACAAAAGTCCATCGCTCCGGAGTGAGATCCCGTCGGATTGTGATCGGCGCGCCATCCCCATCCACGATCTCTTTCCCATCGACGTCTCTCACCATCGCCTTCCCGCCCGCCCCGAGAGGCACCCCAAATGTGTGAGCGACATTGCCCTCGAAATCTGCGAGGAGTGCATGGTTCAACCGGTGCGTCTCCCTGAATATCGCGTGTGCCGCAACGACGTCGCCGCTGACACCGACCACTTCGACATTTTGGTTCGTCAGGCCGCGTTGGTTGTCCCGATATCGCGCGGCCTGCCGGGTGCAACAGAACGCGAAGTCGCTGCGATAGAAGTACACGACGAGCATCTTCTTGCCGACATGCTCCCGCGAATCCCAGATCTGCCCATGATCGTCCAGGCACTTGAAATGCGGCACCACATCGCCCACTTGCAAGTCGGCGCCGCTGACGGTACCCGCAATCAGGAATCCACCCAGGAATCCGGTCATCGTGAATAATGTGTTCGTGTACCGCATGATCCAATCCTTGCTGGAGATTTGGCGAATGCCGATGGCAGAATCTCGTGAGCGGCCGAAGTGACAATTTCACTGCCGCTATCCATAAAGACTCCGGCAGCGGTCGAGGGAAGCGCGACCGGCTTCGCCTTTTGCGATTTTTTCGCACATTGTGAATGGCTCGCCGAGAATCCAGGGCGGATCCGGAGACGGCCGAATGAACTCAGCACGGTTCGGACAACACCGTTGCGGCTACAAGTGGTTGGTCCGGAACTCAAAGTCGCACCGAAGATCGGCGAATGCCCCCAACGCGCGTCGGTTTCATCGACCGAAGCGTCGAATCCTGGGCTTGGATGCGTCGGTTTGGCGGGATCGAAAGACCATCCGCGCAGACCTCCGGTGCTCCAGCCGGCTATCAATTGCAAGGCCGGGTTACACGTTCACAGCCAATGAACTGAGCAACGAGACCGCCGCCAACAGCCTGGGCGGTGTGGGGAGTTCGGTGCATTCTCGGATCACAACGAGTCCGTTGCGAAGGAGATCGAGGACAAGATTCAGTGTTGGGCCGGTGAACTCGTTTCGGATCCGCGTCCGCGGGTATGCAGTCTCGGAAATGACGACACGAGGCGTGAAAGCGGATATGCAGAGTTAACGGATCTCAATCAAGACTGACCGACAAAACTCCCCGTAGCGTGGGCTTCAGCCCACGATGCGGCGAGATTTCACTTAACACGTGGGCTGAAGCCCACGCTACTTCGACTTTTGTCGGTCACGTCAAGGAAGACATTGAGACTGTTGGGGCACGTGGTCGTCTGTGAACGGAATGGAACACTCCGTTGTTGATGCCATGCGACGTTCCGTCCGACCTTTCGTGTATTTCGTGTATTTCGTGGTTCAAATCCTGAATCCTCTGAGTTCGTCATGTTCAACCGCCTGCTCTTCACGATCGCGACGGCCGCCTGCCTGACGGGTGTGTATGCCGTGTACGCCGTGTTGACGCGGCCGTTGGTGGATGTCCCCGATCTGCCGGCGACGTCGATCGAGACGACGCGCCCCACGATCGCGCATCGGCCGGCGGAAAACGTGCGCGTGGCGGAAACGTTTCTGGCCGAACAGAGCTGGGCCGCGCAGTCCCTGTACATGCTGCGGTCGGGGCAGACGTTCATCTACACCCAAAAGTGGGAGCATGCCGAGGGCGATCCGCGGATTCGCTTCGTCCCGTTCGCGATGGTCTGGTTGCAGAAGGACAAGGAGGGTCGCGAAACAGCGATGTCGCTGGTGAGCGATTCGGCGCAGCTCAAGTTCGCCTCGGCGTTCGACGAGTTCAACCCGAACCCCGGCCGGGTGGTCGGCGCGGTGCTTGATGGCGACGTGCAAGTGAAGGGGCCGGACGGACTGGAAGTGGTGGGAAAACAGTTTGTCTTCGACGAGTCGGCCCCGTCGCTCATCAGCACCAACCCAGTTCAGTTCCAGTACGGTTCTCACTATGGTCGGGGACGCACGCTGAACATGAAACTGATTCCCGCCGAGGGACCGCCCGGCCGCGACCGGCCGCATGTGTTTGGCGTGCGCACGATCCGGCTCGGCAGTGGCACGGACCCGGCCGAGTACGTCCGGCTGAACGTCCGACTGCCACAACAGGACACGCCGCAGCCGGGGGAACAGAAGCCGGTCAAGATCCAGTGCTCGGGCGACTTGGAATACGACGTCGCACTGCGCACCGCGTCGTTTTCGAAATCCGTTCGAGCGTACCGCTGGACCGGCGCGACCGATTACGATGCCCTCGACTGCGACGATCTCTGGTTGCAGTTCGAACCGGTTCCAGTCACTGCGGCGGCGAATGCTGTGACGAATGCCGACGCACCGGCCAATCGCACGAATGACATGGCGAAGCCGGGCTCAGAGCCTGGCTCGGGCACGTTTCAGCACATCGACACCGACCTGGCGTTTCGGCGTCTGATCGCGACGGGGAAGCTGGTCGTGGTCAGGTCGACGCAGAACAACCTGCGGGCGCAGATGAAGCGCTTGGACTACGACGCCGTCGAACGCCGCCTGCAACTGAATGACCCGCGCGGCGTGTATGTGCATTACAAGGACACCGCGCTGACGGTTCCCACGGTCGACATCCGCTTTCGCGCGGACAACGCGCTGCAGGAAGTCCTCTGCCAGGGAACGGGACGGCTCGAACAGATCGGTGCGGAAACCAACGACACGGTGTTTGTCGCGACCTGGGCCGGGCTGCTGCGCAAGTCCACCGACGCGACGAATGGCCTGGATCTCATCGAGCTTGAGCGGCAGGCGTACATCTCACAACCGCGCAGCCGCACTGCCCTGGGGGCCGAACTGATCCGATTGTGGCTGGAGCCGATGGGTCCGCTCGCGCTCGGCGTTTCCACGGGCTCGCGCGATGGCGCGAGTGCCGTCATTTCCGCGGTCGCGGTCGATGCATCGCCAGCGCCGGCCGATCCCGAGCCGCAGCCCCGGTGGCTGATCGCGGAAAAGAACGTCGCGCTGGTCAGCCCCAAGCTCGAGGCGCGGACCAGCCAACTGGAGGTTCGCTTTGAACAGGAGACCGGCGCGCCGCGCGAGATCGCCGTGCAGCAACGTGACGGCTTGCAGTTGGTCTCGCTGGAAGAGCCGGCAGAGCAGTCCGTCGATCGACGTTCGCGCGCTGCGAACGTTCCACTCAAGCTCCGCAACGGAGCCAGCCCGGTCGCGACTTCCAGCGGCAAAGTCCGGAGTGCCAGTGCCGCGACCAGTCATTCGACCACTCAACAGGACCGCGGTTCACTCGGTCCGCCGATTGATGTCTCACCAACGACCGACGA
>JAYTIB010000717.1:0-3430 GCA_043732205.1 Schlesneria sp.
GTGACCGCCAGTTGCTACGGCTACAACCGCGACGACAAGCACGGCTTCCGCGCCGCCGGCTACGAAGACGCCTGCCGGTTGCTCGGCGTCGACGCCTGAGCGAATGAACGGGGGGAGCCAATTCCACTCCCCCCGTGCTTACTCTGTCGACAACATCGGCCTCCCAAACGGAGGCCGTTTTGATTGGCGCTGTTCAGTGTTCGGCCGTGAATCACGTGGATGGTCTGCTCGCCATCTTCGCGAGAGTCCCGTCGGCGGAGCGACGGGACTACGGTAGTCGTTGTCGCGAAACACAATGGTCTCGACGATGATTGCGCGCCGCACAATGAGCGTGGTCGGTTGTCGGGCTGGTCTGGGGATGCTGGATCAGGCCAGCGGAAGGCTCAGCGAAATCATGAGCAAGGCGGTGCAGTGTCTCAGCGAGTTGCTGGATGGCAGTAACCCACCGGGAATACGTCTGGGCTCTGCACGGGCGGTTGCCGAACTGTTGTTCCGAAGCAGAGAGATACTTTCGATTGAAGAACGTTTGGCCGAACTGGAAGCCCGCATCACTTCACGCGATCCACGGGGCGAGGTATGAGTGGGATTCGGCAACGTCTTGGCCGCCTGGAGAAACTGGCTCCCAAGCCGCGCGAGGCAGCGTGGCCGGACTTCGACATTCCATCCGCAGGCGTCCCGCGAAGTGCAATGCAGATCGAGATGATTCGACGATTGCGACTTTACGCCGATGATCCACGCGTGACGAATGAGCAGCGTGAACACTGGCTGGCGGTGATTCCAAAATTGAGTCGGCTTTGCGATCGCAACTGAAATCAGAGAGTCGCCGCGCCTGTCCATGATGCGAATATCCGCTGCACGATTCGGTCGACGGCCCGACGCGCGACAGGGCGCGAGCGCCGAAGGAGCAACCGTATGAACGCAAAATAGCAACTGGCGAAACTTGAGCGACAACTGCCCCCAGCGTCCGCCCCGGCAACATGGCCGGATTTCATCACCCGCTGCACTGGTCGACCGCGATGGGAGTATCAGGCCGAGAAGGCCGCCAAGATTCGCGCCGTAATCGCAGATCCCCGTGCGACACCGGCCCAGATTGCAGAGTGGACCGCGCTGGTGATGCCAATCGAACAAGGCGCTCAAACCAACCGGGAAGGTTGGGAAAAACAGGATTCGACATCACAATGAACCGGTTCCGCACGCAGCCGTTCCCCTGCTCTGAATCCGAATGACTGCATCATGAAAAGTCACCTCCCAGAATCCGAAAAGCTGACACTATACAGTACCATTTACGTTCATGAAGGATGCCGTCTTCATCATGCCGACGCCGTCGTTACTGGAGCGGGCGGTGACGATGATTGCCGACATCCCGATGGAGGACCGGGACACCAACGGCGACCTTTACGAATACCTGCTGTCGAAGATCGCTCAGGCCGGAGTCAACGGGCAGTTTCGGACGCCGCGGCACATCATCAAGTTGATGGTCGAGCTGATGGCTCCGCAGCCGAAGGATGTGATTGGCGATCCGGCCTGCGGGACGTGCGGCTTTCTGGTCGCGGCGGGCGAGTTCCTGCGCGAGCATCATCCGAAGCTGTTCGTCAACAAATCTCAGCGTGAGCACTTTCAGACGCAGATGTTTCACGGCTCGGACTTCGACGCTTCGATGCTGCGGATCGGGGCGATGAACATGATGTTGCACGGCGTCGAGCAGCCGGACATTCAGCGCATCGACTCACTGTCGCAGGATGCTTTTGATTTGAGATCTCAAATTTGAAATTTCAGATGGCGTGATCAGTTCACGCTGGTCCTGGCCAATCCGCCGTTCAAAGGCTCGCTGGATCACGCGGCGGTCGCAAAGACCTGTTGCAGATGACGAAGACGAAGAAGACCAAGCTGCTGTTCCTCGCGTTGTTCCTGGCCCAGCTCAAGCCGGGCGGTCGGTATGCGTGCATCGTGCCGCACGGAGTCTTGTTCGGCTCCTCGACCGCGCATCAGCAGATTCGGCAGACGCTGGTGGATGGTCACAAGCTGGACGGCGTGATCTCGATGCCGTCGGGCGTGTTCAAGCCGTATGCGGGAGTCTCGACGGCGATCCTGCTGTTTACGAAGACGAACTTCGGCGGCACAGATCACGTCTGGTTCTACGACATGACCGCCGACGGTTTTTCGCTGGACGACAAACGCGACCCGACACCGGACCAGAACGACATCCCGGACATTCTCGAAAAGTGGCAGCGATGGCGTTCTGAAATCGAAAATCAAAAATCGAAAATCGAAAACTCCTTCGCCGACCGCCACGCGAAAGCGTTCTGCGTCCCGGTCGAAGAGATTCGCGGCAACAAATACGACCTCTCGACCAACCGCTACAAGGAGATCGCCTACGAGGACGTGAAGTACGACCCGCCGCACAAAATCCTCGACCATTCGAAGCCCTCGAAGCCGAAATCACCACCGACCTCAAAACACTACGAGGGATGCTGCGATGAAACACCAACCACCAACCCCACCGAGCTTGCCTCGGTGGTTACCGGGCTTCTGCACTACGCGGCGCGCGCTGTCTGTCGGCGAGGGGCGTGAATCGTCACCGTAGAACTACCCTCGATCGCTTGCGAGGCGACTCCGCCGGTGGTCTATTGCTGCGGTCGATCGGACCCGCGCGACCCGCATCATCACCGTGAAGGACCATGACCATGACTTCATCGCTCAGCCGCCGTGAGTTCCTGCAGGCTGCCGTTGCCGCCGGGACGGCCGTCGCTTCCGGACCGCTGATTTCGTCCATGCCCGCGTTCGCCTACGAGCCGCGCAGTGCCAACGAGAAGCTGAACATCGCCGTCATCGGCGTGGCCGGGCGCGGCGGTGAGAATCTGAACGGTGTTTCCGGTGAGAACATCGCCGTCCTGTGCGACATCGACGATCAGCGTCTGGAGGCCGCCGGCAAGAAGCATCCCGGCGCCAAGAAGGTCTCGGACTATCGCGAGGTCTTCGAAGCGACGAACCTCGACGGCATCGTTTGCAGCACGCCGGATCACATGCACGCCATCGTGGTCGCCGAAGCACTCAGGCGGGGACTGCCTGTCTATTGCGAGAAGCCGCTCACGCATTCCGTGTACGAAGCGCGCGTGCTGCGACAACTGAATGCCAAGGCGCGCGTGCCGACTCAGATGGGCAATCAGATCCACGCGGGTGCGAATTACCGCCGCGTCGTGGAACTGGTCCGCGCGGGCGCCATCGGCACGATCGAGCGGGTGCATGTCTGGCAAGGGGGCGGCGTCCGCGTGTTCCCAAACGTGAAAACCTCCGAACCGCCGCAGCACATTCACTACGATCTGTGGGTCGGCCCGGCTCCGTTCCGCCCGTACAGTGACGCCCACTTTCATTTCAATTGGCGCTACTGGTGGGATTTCGGCGGCGGTCAACTGGCGGACTTCGGCTGCCA
>JAYTIB010000718.1:0-3430 GCA_043732205.1 Schlesneria sp.
AGCTCATTCTTGTTGCGCGCCGCCAGGCTGGTGATGTGCCCCTCGTAGAAGATCGCCCCGGCCCCGAGCCCGTCAAACACCTGCCGAGTGCGAGTGGTCTGCACGGTGATCACGGCTTTGTCCTGCGCACAGAGTTCGCCTGTGATCAAAACAGTCAACACCCATGCCGCCAGCATTGGAAAGCGGCGCAGCGAGACGACTGTGACCAGTCGACGCGGCCACCCGATGGATGAGGCCCGGCAATGCGAGGGATTGCATTCAGTCGTCGTTCCCCGGCGTTCCACAAGCGTCGCTGCGTGAGCCGCGGGAGCGTCGTGTCGATCAACGTTCGGCCGCGTGAATTTCATCCGCCACCTCGTCGCTGTATTGAGGACGCAGCACTGTCCGCCGCGATCGTCGCGGATCTTCACAGCGTCTGCAAGGAGTCCGACCCGTCCGTCATGGACCATCGCCTGATTCAGCGTGGGGCGCTTGTTCGCGGGGTTGAATCGCAGCAGGCATCTTTCTCCAATGACGCCACGTCTCATGGACGGTCGCTTCAGGCATTACCAGTTTTCGCGCATAACGTCCCCACAACGAAACGAGGTCACCGTGAGTTTCTCTGGCTCCCATTCGTGTCTGGCAGTCGCATTGATCATGGGCGGTCTGAGTGCGGGACCGCGGGTCGACGCGCAAGAGGCTTTGCGGCCCAGCCAGAAGACGGCGCTGGCGGATGTTCGGCAGCGGGAGGGGGAGCTGAAAGAGGTCAATCAACAGATCTGGAACTTCGCCGAAGTGGGGCTGGAAGAGACCAAGTCTTCGCAGTTGCTGGTCGACAAGTTGAAGGCCGCCGGGTTCGACGTTCGTGTTGGTGCAGCCAACATGCCGACGGCGTTTGTCGCCACGTATGGATCGGGCAAGCCGGTGATCGGGATTCTGGCCGAGTACGACGCGCTGCCGGATCTGTCGCAAAAAGTCTCGCCGGTGCAGGAGCCGGTTGAGGCTGGCAAGCCGGGGCATGGGTGCGGGCACTGCGGGTTGGGAACCGGGTCGCTCGGCGCGGCGCTCGCCGTGAAAGCCGCCATGCAGAAACACAACCTGCCGGGGACGCTGCGTCTGTATGGCACGCCGGCCGAAGAGACGCTGATTGGCAAGGTGTACATGTTGCTCGACGGCGGCTTTGAAGACTTGGATGTCTGTCTGCACTGGCATCCCGCTTCGAAGAACGAGGTCTGGAACGGCAGTTCCAAGGCGATGGTCTCGGCGAAGTTCACCTTTCACGGAGTCGCCGCGCATGCCTCGGGAAGCCCCGAGCAGGGTCGCAGCGCTTTGGACGCCGTCGAGCTGATGAACGTCGCGGCCAACTTCATGCGCGAGCACGTCAAGGAGGACACCCGCATCCACTACGTGATCACCTCGGGAGGCGGCGCGCCGAACGTTGTTCCGGCCAGCGCCACCGTCTGGTACTTCGTGCGCGCGAACGAACACAAGGATGTGGAAGCCGCGTTTGCCTGGCTGAATGACATCGCCCGCGGCGCGGCCATCATGACGCGCACCAAGGTGACGTCCGTGGTCGACACCGACTGCCACGAGTTGCTGCAGAACACGCCATTGTCGGAAGTGCTGCACCGCAACCTGAAGCTGCTGACGCCACCCCAGTTCACGGCCGAAGAGCAGGCGTTCGCGAAGAAACTGCAGGAGCCACTCATCGAGCAATTCAACTCGACGTTCGCGATGGGCTTGGACGATTCCATTCAACCGCTCGCCGCGCTGCCCGAGATCAGCAAGGGTTCGACCGATGTCGGCGACATCAGTTGGTTCGTGCCGACGATGGGATTGCGGACCGCCTGCTTTGCCGCGGGGAGTCCCGGCCACAGTTGGCAGAACGTCGCCGCGATCGGATCAAGCATCGGTGAGAAGGGGGTGATCTACGCCGCGCAGGTGTTGTCGGTCAGCGCTCTGGATCTGCTGGAACAACCCGATCAACTGGCGGCGGCAAAGGCGGACTGGCAGCAGCGGATGAAGGATCGGAAGTACACGACGCTGATTCCGAAGGGGCAGCGGGCACCGGCGAAGATCCGGTGAGGCGGAATTATTCATCACGGAAAACACGGAAGGTCACGGAAGGGAAGAAGCGAAGAAGGGAAAGACGTTGCGATCAAGTATCTCAACCTGCTCAACAACAGCCGTGACAACCGGCCAGTTGTTGGAGCTCTTCCACTTCCGTACTACTAACGATTCGCTTCTGGTCTGGCCGCGAAGATTTGATTTGCGTGAAGCAGCTCTGCGAGTCGTCATCAAAGCTCGGAGTCATTCTCTTGCCGACGACCGTCAACAAGACTTCGACAGGAAGATTTGGGACAAGAAGATGGGGTTGCAGAACGCTGATCCGGGTTTCATCTTCCTGTCCAAAATGTTCCTGTCTCGTTTGGTTGCGGCTGAACGAAGTGAAGCTGCGCTGGGCTTTCCGTGGTTCCTCATGAGTGATGCGGGCTGAGGCGGTCGGCAGGAAATGATTGACACGATGATCGACTCGTAGGACGGATTTTCAATCCGTCCGACAATGACGGACGGATTGGAAATCCGTCCTACGTCATGGTCGCGGCTAGGTCATTGTCGTGGATTCGGGGAGGACTTCCTGCAACAGGCGGCGGGGGACTCCGATGTCGATCACGTGGACTTCGCCGGTACAGTCCGTCGCACCGGGTGCGTCGAAGCCCGGCTTGCGGGCGACGAAGGTGGCCGTGTGGGCCGCTCGAATGCAGTCGCCCAGCGGATGGCCGGTGTCGCAGTCCATTCCCGAGGGGAGATCGAGCGCGAAGACGCGGCGGCCGGATTGATTGATCGTGGCGATGGCGGACAGGAAGGGCTCACGCAGCGATCCTTGAGTGCCCGTTCCCAACAGGGCATCGACGATCCAGTCGGCTCGCGCGAGTTCGTCACGCCACGGGGACTGGATTCCGGTCGACGGTGGTTCCACGATCGTTGTGCCGGCTCGACGCAGGACGCCGAAGTTGACAGCGGCGTCTCCGGACAGACTGGTCGACGGAACCGCGAGGAGCACGGCCACCGGGACGCCGGCATTCTCCAGATGCCGGGCCACGACGAAACCGTCGCCAGCGTTGTTGCCCTTGCCGCAACAGATCAGGACCGGGCCGCGGATGCCCAGTTCCAAGAGCAATGCGGCGGCGTTGCGGCCCGCGTTTTCCATCAGCACTAGGCCGGTCAGTCCGTACTCGTCGACGGCGCGTCGATCGACGTCACGCACCTGAGCCCGAGTCAGCACGAGCGGCGGCGGGAGAGGCATCGACTGGCTTCCTCAATCGGAAGGCGTAGTGCAAAGTGAGAAGTGAGAAGTGATCAGTGCAAATCGGAAAGAGACCGGCAACGGCGATGTCCCTCTTCTCGCTTTGCACTAATCACTAATCACTAATCACTAATCACTAATCAC
>JAYTIB010000719.1:0-8942 GCA_043732205.1 Schlesneria sp.
GCCCCAAAGGGGCAGCCCTAAGTTAGCCCAGGGCAAGCGACCATCGGGAGCGCCGCCCTGGGTAGCGACCGTCACAAGAATTGGAGCCCTGAAGGGGCGGCCCTATCCCGCTCGGATAAATATTGCCGCCCCTTCAGGGCTTCGTATTCCCGGTAATCCACCAACCCAGGGCGGTGCCCTGGGCTGGCATAATATCGCCCCTTTGGGGCTGAAATCCCAAAAGGCGCAACTTCCAAAAGCGCAAGCGAAGGTCCGCGATTGAGTTCACTCGCTTGCGCTTCAGGCTTCAATCCCCCGGCGCTTTCCGGGTCGCGTTACTTGACCAGCTTCCACCCATCAGGTGTCACCGTCACGCCGGTGGACCCCTTGTGGCGGTCGTAGACCGCGTGCATTTCCTCGGGGGAATCGAAGTAGCCCACGATGAAGGCCGCGCTGAACGACTCGCCCGCCTTGATCGGCCGCTCGCCGAACTCTTCGATCAGGCAGACGTATCCGCGCTGATGGCACCACGCCTCGGACACGCTGCCGGGGTCGAGCGTCATCCCCGCCAGCCACGGACCCGCCTTCCCCGTTTCCGGGTTGCGAATGTGATACCCGCGAATCATCCGCTCGGGCACGGCGTCGCGATCGCGGCGATAGTTGAAGCGTTCGTCCGGTGCGAAGTTTGTCAGAAACTCCTTCGCCGGAATGCGGCCCTTGTAGCTGAGATACACCTCTTCAAAGCTGTCGCCGCTCTTGTGCTTGATGTGCCCGGGCATGTCGATCCGCAGGAACATCGCGTCGCTGCTGTTCACCGCATCGATCCGCTGCGTCGAAAAGAAGTAACGCTGCCCGACGGGAAAGACCAGGATCTGCGTCCACTTGGAACCGGTCTTCCTGCCGGGGGCCGCGGTGCGGTACTGAAAGGTCTGCCGGATGGCGACGAAGTCCTTGCCGCGGATGATCTCGGGCTTGAGTTCCTTGGCCTGCGTGCAGATCTGCGGTCCTTCGATGCTCCGCTTGGGTGACTTGCCGTGGTACTCGTTGCCGAACGCGTAGACCATCTCTTTGGGAAGCTGATCGCGATACGCTTCGTCGCTGCCCGGTTCCATGATCCAGTCGGCGATGTCGAGCCCGAAGCCAAGATCCTTCGCGCCGGTTTTCTTGTCGACGAACGACTGCGCTTTGACGCCGGTCACATACCCCTTCTTGCGGATGGACGCCTCCAACTGCGGCGTCGCGATCTGGATCTCGTCCTCGGTTTCGCGAACGGTGTAGTCTTCAGCAAGAACGGATCGTGCGAGCAAGACCAGCACCGCCAGAGATCTCAGAATTCGAACAGCCATGATGTTGCTCCTATGCGGAAACGGGGCGGACGTCGAAGAATCGCTTGACCAACTCCGGTGATGGCGGACGCGACAGCAGGCTGACACCCACTCCACCGATCACCGACGCCAGCAGGCCCCAGATGATCGGATCGACACCCAGGATGTAATACGGACGGAACAGTCCCGCGGCACCGATCAGGGGATCTTTGCCCAGCGCGGCGAGAATCTGCTGCGCCACCACATGCGTCGCATTGGCCGTCGCCCAGTTCTGCGCCCATCCGCAGGAATAGATGCCGAAATACACGAGAAATCCCGCCAGCATTCCCGCCAGCGCTCCGCCCGCCGTCGCCCGCCGCCAGTAGCACGCCATCATGACCGGCGCGATGAATGTGGCCGCTCCCGCCGAACCGCTGAGGACCACCAGCGCCTGCAGATAGGTGGGGGGATTCAAGTTCGCCAACACGGCGATCAAACCGACCGCGACCATCGACACCGTCGTCGCCCGGCGCAATTGAGCTTCGGTGGCGTTGCGGTTGATGAACTTCGCATAGATGTCTTCGACCAGCCCGGATGCGATCACCAGCACGAAACAACTGACGGACGCCATGATCGCGCCAAACGGGGCGGCCATGATCAGTCCGCTGAAGAACTGTCCGGTCCCAAACGGGAAGTTCTCGGTCACCTTCAAGGACAGCAGCGGAATGACCTCGTCGGGCTTCTCCAGATTCGGCAACAGTGTCCGGGCCGCGATGCAGGTCATGATCAGCGGGATGTAGATCAGGCAGTTGTAGCAACTCAGCAGGAAGATCGACTTGCGCATGACCCCGGTGTTCTGGGCGGCCATCACCCGGACCATGCTGGCGGGCGACGCGAACCCCGCGAAGACCCAGACGAAGAACATCGACAGCGCCAGCCCCGGCGTCAGGAATGCGCGCTTCGTCTCCGGATCTTGAACCGCGCTATAACCCGGACCAAACGCGATCTCGGGCGATGTCGCCTTGATGGCGTTCTTCGACGCGCGTTCCAGACCACCCGCCATCGGGACCGCCAGGCAGACCAGCAGCATGACGCCGATGACCATCATCACACTCTGAAACAGGTCGGTCCAAACCGAGGCCATGAATCCGCCGATCAGCGTGTAGCCGACGACGGTGATCGAAAAGACGATCAGCCCCACGTAGTACCCCCGGCTTTCCGGCAGCCATTGATGCTTGGCGGGTGCGGTCGACGTTGCCGTCGGTCCAACCGCGTCCTTGACCGCCGAGGTGCCGTAGTCCTCGGAGAGGGCCGCGACTTTGCTCCCCGGCCAAGCATGCTTCATGATCGTCGCACCCGCCTTGAACTGGGCGAACATCGTGAACGACAAGAAGGTCATGATCATCAGCGACGCCACCAGCCCGACGCGCGCGTCACCGAAGCGTTCCCGCAACAGATCCGGGACGGTGACGGCGTTTGTCTGACGGCTGAGCTGCGCCAGGCGTTTCCCCACGACGGCAAATCCCGTGAGTGGCACGATCATGTAACTGGCGATCCACAGCGTCACGATCCAGCCGAAGCTGTAGACCAGCGAAGGAAATCCCATGAATGTTCCGCCGCTCTGCACGGTCGCGGTCAGCGCCAGCGTCCAAGCTCCCAGTCCGCGGTTGCCCAGGAAGAAGCTCTTCAGGAACTCCTTCTTCTCCATCGCCCTCTGAGCCACCGTCCCGAGCCAGACCGAGGCGGCGATGAACAGCAGCAACGCGGCCAGGACGCTGAATCCGACTTCGGGAGTTGGAGTCACACCGGCGGCAGCAAACAGCATGGGGAACCTCGCACGTAGTCCGGACCCCTTGGTCCGGACGAGATCTGAATGACTTCGAACATGATCGGGAAACACCATCTCGTCCGGACTTCCCGCCTGTTGAAAAACGTAGGACTGGCACTCTTGCCCGTCGGAATTCACACGGGACAGTCGGGCAAGAGTGCCCGTCCTACAGGTTGTCTTAACAGGCAGCTATGGACGCCGAACGGGGTTGAAGCCCCGCCCGATGGTCAATTGTCCAAGTCCTCGTCCTTCATGAAATAGAAGGCGAACAGACCCGAGACGACGGTGCAGACTCCCCACGGGACCACGATCCCCCAGAAGATCCAGTCGGGGAATCCGAAGACGAACGTCAGCGACTGCGGATCGCGGTTGTATCCATACGTGCAGCAATAGCCGACACAGTAGATCGTGACGATCAACCAGATCGACAACGCCGCGATCGCCTCGCGCCGCGCCGACTTCAGCAGGGGATGTTCGTTTTCGTGTGACATCAAGCGGCTTCCCGGCGGTGACCATTCCACGCAATCAAGACCCGATCCCAGATCATTCAGGACAACCACGGAAAACCCAGCCCGGCCTACGGCCGGAACCAAAGGATTTAGACAGAAAAATTGGGGACAGAAAAATGACACCGCCATCCCGGTCGTCGTCTGGCGTCATGTTTCTGTCCTCAATCTTTCTGTCAACCGTGTCTTCTGGAACGGGGCCGGATTCTGTTTCGACATCCGGGCATTCTTCGCGTGCCGCGCAAACTCAAAACGTTAGTTGTACGGAAAGAAGAAGAGATGCGACGAGGTGTCGTTTTTCAGTCTGCATGCAGCGCAGAAGATGATTCAATCACGCCACAAAACTTCGCGCCGTTCCTTCCGTGTCCTTCCGTGACTTCCGTGGTGAATCATCCTGGTTCTTCATCTGAACTGAGTTCTCGCTTGGACGTCAGCAGCTTGTAAAAGCAGTAACCGGTGTTCACCACGATCACGGCCCAGACGACAATCATGAAACTCGCGGCGGACCACGACATGTTCAAGCCCTCCCTTGGGCGGTTCGTTTCCGCCAGGCAATCCAGACCAGCACGGAAAAGAAGACGTACACCGCGACCATGACCAACCGGTCGAAGTTTCTCCACGCCGGCAACCGCTGATAAAACAGTTCGGCCTTCGCGCGATTCTTCGCTTCGTCCGCCGCTTGGGAATTGCGGGTCTCGTCGGACAACTCGCCCATGGCGGCGACGGCCTTTGATTGCTGTTCGAGCCTGGCGATCTTCGCTTCCCGTTCATAATCAACCAATGCCTTGTCGGCGTGAACTCCGGCGATTTCGTCGTTCATTTTCTGCAACAGCGCTGCGCGGTCTGCCGGCGCGAGTTTCAGTTTCTCGACCCTGTCATCGATCCCTTTCAATTCCTTCGCGCGAGTTTCGGCCACGTCCAGATGCAACAGCTTGCCGATCACGCTGCCGCTGTCCCATGTCCACGGCGGCGGGGCCGCGCCACCGAACGGGGCGCTCAGATACGGCTGCCAACCGGCACTCGGTTGAAACACCGATCCGACCAGGATCAGCGTCAGGAAGACCGGCGTGACGTACTGGATGATGTAGCGGAAGATGATCGGGATGCGCAGCTCGGCTCCCTTCATCATCTCCTCCCAGCCGCGGTTCATGCCGAACAGCCAGGCAAACAGGATCGTCTCACCGAGGGCGAACACGACGAGCATGAACGTGCTGGCCCAGAAGTCGAACTCGTCGCTGAAGGTGTTCGAATGCAGGATCGCCACCGGTATGGCGAGCGGCAGCAGCAGCAACCCGAAGGCCACGGCACTCCGTTCGCGCGTGAAGCCGAATTCCTCCTGCAAGAACGCCATCACCGGCTGACCCATCGCCAGCGAACTGGTGATGGCGGCGAAGAACAGCAGGCCGAACCAGAACACGCCGGCGGCCGGAGCGAACCCGCCCCAGTTGTTGAAGAGCGTTGGAAACACCAGAAATCCAAGCTCGAACCCCGATCCGCCGCTCGTCTTGTTGACGACTTCCGGCAGTCCGAGATAGGCGACCGCGATCGGGATCAGGATCGTCCCGCCGAGCAGCACCTCGCAGAATTCATTCGTCCAAGCGGCCGTGGCCCCCGTCAGCGCGATGTCGTCGGTCTCACGCAGGTACGAGGCATAACAATGGATCGTCCCCATGCCGATCGAGAGGGTGAAGAAGATCTGACCCGCCGCCGCCAACCAGACCGAGGGATCGGCCAGTGAGGTGAATCGCGGTTGCCAGACAAAGTTCAACCCAACCATCGGACTGGCGACGGCATGCGAGTCCGTGGCCGGATCGATCATCATTCCGCGCACCGCCAAGACCGCCGCGAAGACGATCAACAACGGCATGCCGATCTTCGAAACGATCTCGATCCCCTTCGCCAGCCCTTTCGACAGGATGAACACGTTCAGGCTGATGCACAGCAGGAACAGGATCATGCCCCACCAACTGATGGCGATCAGTTCGTAGGGGCGTTCGCCCGTCAACTGGTGGAAGAAGTCCTGGACCTGGGCCGGGTTCTTGCCCGCGAAGCCATTGACCGCGGAATAGCCGGCGTAGGCCATGCACCAGGTTTCGATGTACAGGTAATACGACGCGATGATCAGGCAGACCCACAGTCCCATCACGCCGAAGTACTTCCAGCATTTATGGCGGTGAAACGCCTGAAACACGCCGGGGGTCGAGTGATGTCCCCGTTGCCCGCCGTAGCGGCCCATCGCCCACTCCACCCAGATCAGCGGCAGGCCCACGACCAGCAGGGCGACGATGTACGGGATCAGAAACGCCCCGCCACCGTTCTTGGCCGCCTGAGCCGGGAAGCGCAGGAAATTCCCCAAGCCCACGGCATTACCCGCCATCGCCAGCACCAGCCCGAGCCGCGACGCCCACTGTTCGCGTTTGGGAGACTCGCTCATGCATTCCTCGCTCTAACTACGTGTTGAAATACCGTGGGATAGGCTTCCAGCCTGTCTTCTTCGCCGTGGAATCACAGGCTGGAAGCCTATCCCACGGAGTTGTTCAACAGGCCGCTCCTGCGGCCGGGACGCGACCGTTGTCGTTGAACCCGCGTGAACCGCCGCATGAACATGGCCAAGACCGATCAGAACGTCAACCGTTGGCCGGTCCGATCCGCAGCGATTGACGTCGTGTCGTCGCCGTGGTAGCGGCTACGCGCAGCGGGACGGTGGTGGGCGTTTCGCCGCCCACAGTCGAACCAAGAGAGACGCCACTTCGACATTTGCTGGGAGCGAACGTAACGCTCGAGCCCAGCCACTCGGCCACCACGCCGTTCCCATTTGCCATGCTTGCCACCTCGCCCTGCAAGGATATCGTGATAGGCTGCACGCAGTGCTATCGGTGATAGGCTGCGTGCAGCCTATCACGCTACCGACATTTCCGATTTTCTCAATGGAATTGGTTGACAATCCCCATTTTTCAAGGCAATCTGACGCCCGACAGCCTTGAGCCGCTTCCAGTGCCGAGCCGCGTTAGGCTGCACGCTGCTCAATACACCTGTTCGGCGGAAGAGAGGAGAGTGCCATGTCGCAAGAGTATTTTGGCGTCTCTGGCGGCGCGGACTTCAATGACGTAATTCGTCGCCTCACCAAGAGGCTTGTGGACTCCTATCCAGAGCGACCTCTCCGGCTCGTAGCACTGATCTTCGGCCGCCCGAGTTCGTCTTTGGTAAAGGAGGCGTTCACCAGAGATGAATTAAACTATTGGAATGCCCGTTCTGGCAATTACGTCGAGTTCTTCTGTATTGGATTCTATCCAGGCCAATACATTCCTGTTGGGACGGATGGCTTCGACGCCGACGCCTTCGATTCAACGGTGAAGGAGTTTCAAGCGGAAACAAGCTGGCGCTACAGTGGCGACACTGACGTGGTTTTCGCAAATGCTTACTTCGATCCAAATACAAGGATAGCTCGATTAGACTTCGAGACTATCATGATTCTGCCTTTGCGGAAGGCATTGGACAAAAAGGTCTTCGAGAGCGTTCCCGTCTTTCTTGAAACCGTAATCCGAGCTGCGGAGGAAGGATACAGCAACAATCCTACTGCCGATCTGAGCGACTCCCTTGGTCGGAAACTAGCTTTTGTTTCGGTGACGGAGATATTACTCGGGCTTCTTCCCACAGCGATCAAAGAATCCATCGAGAAGCTCCTGGTTTGCTACACGCGAGATGGCAGGAAGTAGACGCCGGACAAAGGGGGCAAAACAAAGGTGTAAGGAACCGTTATTTCCGTTAGGCAGGTCCAAAGACAATACAAACACCGCCGAACAAGCGGTTCAAGCGGACCCGAACAAGCGGCGGGTTTTCGGCGTGCGAAGCGTTCCGACTACGTTGATCGTCTATCGTTCCTCGCGCCGCTTGTTCGGTCCGCTTAACCTGGTCGTTGGGCAGTAAAACGCATCCCAGCAATCCGCCCACTGCAACTAAAGACTCTGAGCAAATACATCCCATGAAACTCGACCCGCACCTGATCTACGATCTGCTGGCCTTCTACGAGAGCGATTGTTCCATCGCCTACCCAACCGCCGACGAGCGCACCATTACCGAGCACATGGTCATGTTGATTCGCGAGGAATTCCTCGTCGGAACAATTAGCGTCTACGACGGGATTGACTGGGAGTATTTTTGCATCGATCAAAGACGGAAACGCCAAAAAGATGGAGTTCCATACTTTGTGTTTCCCCTCACACCGAAGGGGAGGGACCTTTTGGCCAGGGCGAGAAATCAACAACGCTGAAATGCCGGAATGGCCAACACGGTGAATCGCGTGGCAGTCGAAATCATCAAAGAAAACATCCAAGCACGTCGCCGCGATTCGCTCTCGCTGTATCTGCACATCCCGCTCGGCCACTTCGGTTTCACGCGACAACATCTCCAACGGGCTGGGGTTAAGTCGCGACTCACTGTCACTCACAGAAGACCTCCAAGACAAGAATGAAGAATAAAGACACAAGAGGATGCCCAACAAGCCGCTCAACTGGACTCGCGGCCGGGCTCGGTTCGCGAATCACTGTCTCCGTCCGCTCGCCAGTTATCTGGGGCGTTATGCGGATATGTCCACAGTCCCAAACTTTGGCCGATAGATCACCACTGCCAACGGCAGCGGCAACCCATGATCCGCATCGCCAAACTTTGGCCTACCTTTCACAAACCGTACTTCACCTTGCCTCAAGCAAAGTTCGTGAAACCAAACAGTGTTCGTTCTCGCCGGAATCAGGCAGACCGACGTGACCCCTCGGTGTGCTTCGTCAATCGCCTTCTGCAACCACTTTGGAACGTCTTTTCCGTATGGCGGGTTCATCCACACAACTCCATCCCATTGTTGCTTCAAGCCGTCTTGGCCTTTCGTGTAGAACCGATCGCACTTCGCATTCTCCGGCGTCGCCGCGACATCCAGCGTGAATCCGAACTCTCGGTTCAATGGATCAAACACATTGGATGGCGTTGGCCATTCAACCGTCTTGCTCTGGAATCGTGTATCAAAGTCTGCCATCAAAACCCCGCATAACAAAACGGTGAAGCGGACGGCGACAAGGTCGGTGGCTTCGGCGGAGGTCTCTCACGCCGCCGCTTACCTTGTCGTTAGCCGAAGAGTGGCTCGGAGGGTCGTTATGAACCTTCATGACATCAGAAACCGGTTCAAGGCTGCTGAACGCGATTTGTTACCTAGCGGACATCCTCGCTTCCTTTTCCGAGGACAAAGCAGAACTCATGAAAGTCTAAACACGACGATAGGCAGACTGTATGCCGCTGATCCATTAGCGGCTAATCAGGCGCATATGCTGTATCGCC
>JAYTIB010000720.1:0-3426 GCA_043732205.1 Schlesneria sp.
AACGTTGGTTCGCGGAGCGAACCACGACAATTAATTCTGCGCCGATCCTAAGCACGTAGGACGGGCACTCCTGCCCGTCGACTTTCTCGGGGGAAAGACGGGCAGGAGTGCCCGACTTACTCGCTCGCCTCGCTCCGCTTTGCCGGAGACACCACCGTGCGGAAGCCGCAGTGGAACGTCCCCGATAGCACGTCCCCTTTCATGCGCGCCGAGACCCGGTAGCCGGTGCAATAGTCGTCGCTGCACATGAATGATCCCCCGCGCTGAATGCGCTTGGGAACCAGCGCTTCGTTCGGATCAAAGCTGTCGTCGGGGCCGCGCGGATTGCGGCCGGGGCTGATCGAGTAATAGTCCGGGCGATACCAGTCGTGGCACCATTCCCAGACGTTGCCCGACATGTCGTACAGCCCGTAGCCGTTCGGCGCGAACGACTTCACCGGCGCCGTCCCCTCGAACCCGTCCTTCACGTCGTGCTTCTCGGGGAAGATTCCCTGCCACGAGTTGTGCATCCACTTGCCATCGGGATTCCGCTCGTCGCCCCACGGAAAATCGACCCCTGCCAGTCCGCCGCGCGCGGCGTATTCCCACTCGGCCTCGGTGGGCAGCCGGCGTCCGGCCCACCGACAATACTGTTGGGCATCGTCCCACGACACATGGATCACCGGATGATCGAGGATGCTGTCGATCGACGAATTCGGCCCCTGTGGGTGACGCCAGTCCGCACCGGGCTCGTACTTCCAAACTTGATTCGGCCAGTCGGTGAAGTCCTTCCGCAGCGAGCGCATGTCGAACTGGGGGTTGAAGCAGATCGATCCGGGGACCAGCATTTCTTCGAGAATCGGCGTTCCCGGCGGAACCTGCGATTCGATCTCTTCCCGCTTCGGAGTTTTCTCGGCCACCGTCTTGAATCCCGTCGCTTCGACAAACTTCAGGAACTGCGCGTTCGTGACTTCGGTTTCATCGATCCAGAAACCGTCGAGAGCCACCGTGTGAACGGGCTGCTCGTCCGCCTTGGGACTGGTCTTGTTGCCCATCTGAAACTTGCCCCCCGGAATCCACTTCATCCCCGGCGGAGCTTCAGCGGAAGTCACCGTACCGGCACCGGAGGCGTCGCCGGAGTCCGCAGTCTCACCCGGCAGTCCGGGGGCCTTCCTGATCTCAGGAGTTTTGGACGTGCTGTCGGGGACCGGCCCGAATGCCGCGTACGCAATCAAGCCGATGCACGAGAGCAGTCCCCCGATCAGCAACCAATGCCGGGCCATTTCCATTACCTTTCGTGAGTCCGCGAATCAAACAGCGATCGCAGCGCGACCCGCGTCAGTTTACCGTCACCGAATTGCAGTTGCAGCCTGGCCAGCCGCTCCTCGATCGGTCCGATGCTCCAGCATTCGTCCTCGGGCAACTCCTCAATCGGCTCGACGTCCCCCTCATCGTTGAGCGGGCAGATGTCGCGCAGTTCGATGAAGTCACCGTCGTCCTCTTCTTCGAGCCACCGCAGCGGCAGCCCCTGCGTGCGACAGACGTAGGGCCGGTCCGCGTAGATCCGGCAGGCTCCCTCATCGTCGAGAAACGCGCATGCTCCCGCCGCGTGTGGCGTCGCCGTCTTCAGCAGTTCCGGATGAGCCTGCCGGATGTTTTCAGCCTCGACATCAAACACCGTCAGATCATCGACACAGCACATGCAGCAGCCGCGCCGACAGACCAGCCGTTCGCCGTGAACCTGCGCGAGTTCGTTCGCCCGCCCATCAACCTCGCGATACATCGCGTTGAGAACGGTCAGAGCTTGCTGTAACGCCACCGGATCGCGCATCGTCCCTCAAACCTTGCTGTACCGGGCAGCCTCTGCATCCGAGGCGGAAGCATGACCGCCGGCCGACTTCACTCCACTCTGTGTGGCCGACGAAGCTGATCGACGAAAGTGAGATTCTGCTGACAGCCGACGGCTGATCGGCTGTCAGCAGACTTCCTTTATTTTCCCTGTTGGACTCGTGGCGTCACGTGATGTGAGCACCCTTCGTCTCGACATACACCGCGTACACCGAGGTACTGGCCGTCATGAACAGCCGGTTGCGCTTGGTGCCGCCGAAGCAGACGTTGCTGCAAATCTCGGGCAGCTTGATCTGGCCGATGCGGACCCCTTCCTTCGGCTCGAAGACGTGAACGCCGTCGTAGCCGTCGCCCACCCAGCCCGCGCTGGCCCAGACGTTGCCATCGACATCGCAGCGGATGCCGTCCGCGAATCCGGCCGCGTCCTTCCACATTTCTTTTTCAACGACCCTCCGTCCATCGGGGTTGTAGACCTTCACTTTGTCGGGCATTTGCAGCTTCATCGAAGCAAACTCTTTCCCATTCGCCAGCTTCTTCTCCTCGACGATGTCCCAGACCTTGATGTTCTTCGGCGCGTCGTCGTAGTGCGAGGCTCCCGTGTCGGCGACGTACAGCTTCTTGTAGTCGGGCGAGAAACACAGGCCGTTCGGTTTGAAGATGTCGTCGGTCACCTTCTCGACCTTCAGCGTCTTGCCGTCGATGCGGTAGATCGCCTCCTTCTGATAAGGCTGCTTCGAGTCCCCCTTCGCCTTCTCGCCCTCATAGTTCATGAGGCTGCCGTAGCCGGGATCGGTGAACCAGATGTCTCCGTTGGGATGAACCGCCCCATCGTTGGGCGCGTTGAACGGCTTGCCGTCGAACTTGTCGGCGAGGACCGTCACCGAGCCGTCGTATTCATAGCGGACGACCCGTCGGTTGCCGTGCTCGAACGAGATCTGCCGGCCCTGATAATCAAACGTGTTGCCGTTGCTGTTGCCGGCCGGGTTGCGGAACGTGCTGACGTGTCCGTTTTCCTCCAGCCACCGCATCTGCACGTTGTTCGGGATGTCGGACCAGAGCAGATACCGGCCAACGCCATTCCACGCCGGTCCCTCGGCCCACAGCATTTCCTTGCTGTGATAGATCCGCTGGATCGGCGTGTTGCCGAGCGCGTACTTCTTGAAGCGGGGATCGAGCGTCACGATGTCGGGATCGGGATAACGGACGGGCTGCGTTCCCGGCCCGTAGTCCCGCGCGGCAGCCTCCAGCGCCGCGAGCCCCATCGCACCGGCCGCAGCCGCGAGAAACGAACGACGAGGCAAAACAGCGGGCGTCAAATTGTCGGACGAGGGCGTGACATCATGCTCGGTCATGACTGGCTCCTGGGAACGGGATGCGGATCAACGGATGAGACCTCTCGATGAGGACCACGAAGCGGAGGGCACACTAGCACACGCGAGAACGTGAAGAAACTCAGCCGTCCGCGTCTGCCTGAATCTGGCGTCTGTCCCGCTGTCAGGCGAGCGGCAGACATCCTCGTTTTGGCCTGGTTCAAATCGCGGTGGCAGTGGGTAGCAGGTGTCTTCTCTTGTCCCCTCGCCCCCGGCTTTGTGGGGGAGA
>JAYTIB010000721.1:0-3425 GCA_043732205.1 Schlesneria sp.
CAACAACCGCCGGTGCTCCAGCGCTTCAATCGCCGCGACGAGGGAAATGTCTCGATGTCGTCGGCGCGGCCGTGAGCCGCGTCTCACTCCAGCCCCCCCCGTTTCGCCATCTTGAACAAGTCAGACGCCAACCGACCGAGCCAATTGAACACGACCATGATCGATGTTCCCCAGTGAATGCAGCGCTGCGGGCAGAAGTGAATTGGGTTGTGAAGCGCGGCGGTCATTGCGCCGCCATCAGTGCTGTGCCAGAGCCGCACAGACTGCTCCGATCCAGAACGGCAATTCGGGCGACACCGTATCGAGTTCATGTCGAGAAATGCAAGCCAGTGCGACAGACGAAGCCGACGGGCGACGTGAGCAAGCTTCCACCCGCGCGCGGTCTTCCGGCCTATCCGGGGTTCGACGTGATTGGTGTGGATCCAAGCTTCCACCCGCGCGCGGTCTTCCGTTCGCTTCTCAACCGATGTTGACGATTCTCCCGTACACGTGGAAGTTCTCAGGCCGCGGCAGGCGCGTTGTTGTTTTCGACGGAGTTTGCGTATACTTCCCGCCATTGCGTCGCGGCGGACAGAGTCGTCCCTGCGACCCCTTCGAAAAGGAGATGCTCAGATGTCCGTGATGTTGTCTGAAAAGGCCGCTGGCGAAATCAAGCGGGTCATGTCCGAACAAAAGCTTCCCGAAACTTCGGTGCTGAGAATTGGTGTGGCGGCGGGTGGTTGCAGCGGGTTCCAGTATTCACTGGGATTCGACAGTTCGACCGATTCCGCGAAAGACCAAGTGAGCGAGCAGCACGGGATCAAGGTAGCCGTCGACAAGAAGAGTTCCCTGTACCTGGAAGGGACGACGCTCGACTTTATGGACGAGCTCAATCAGCGCGGCTTCAAGTTCAACAACCCGAACGTCGTCAAGTCGTGCGGTTGTGGCAGCAGCTTCTCGGCGTGATGGCATTGAGTTCAGGATGTTGATCCCGGTGTGATCATTGAGCCCGGCTTGTCGTCAAGCCGGGTTTTTTTGTTCGTGGACGCGAGGGAAGGGCGAAGCGATGAATCTCAAGGGGCGCAACGCGCTGGTGACCGGGGCTTCGCGCGGGATTGGCAAAGGCTGTGCGGTCGAAATGGCGCGCGCCGGAGCCAACGTGGCGATCAACTACTTTTCGCACGCCGACGAAGCCGAGGCCGTCGCCGACGAGATCCGCAGCTTCGGTGGGAAGGCGTTGACGTTGCAGGGGGACGTCTCCAGCCAGCAGCGCGTGGAAGAGATGGTGGCCGAGACCGCGGCCGAATTTGGCAGCCTGGACCTGTTCGTCTCGAACGCCGTCTACAGTGACCGGCAACTGATGTTGGATGCCGACCTGGCGGGGTTTCGCCGGACGATCGATGTCGGCATGTGGGGCGCGTTCTATGGTCTCCGCGCGGCCGCCATCCAGATGGTGAAGCAGGGGAACGGCGGTTCGATCGTTGTCATCAGCTCGCCTCACGCGGTGATCCCGATCCCGACCGCGATGGCGTACAACATGGCCAAAGCCGCCATCGACCACATGTCCCGGACGGCTGCCATCGAACTGGCGCCGCATCGGATTCGCGTGAACATCGTTCATCCCGGTTGGATCGACACGCCGGGCGAGCGGAAGTTTTTCTCCGAAGAACAACTGGCGGCCGGTGGTGCGAAGCTCCCGTGGAAGCGACTGGGCCGCTCCGACGAAATCGGCAAGAGCGTGGCCTTCATTCTCAGCGACGATGCCGACTACATGACCGGCAGCACCGTGACGGTCGATGGCGGCGTGAGCCTGCCGTGGTGGTCGTCACGGTCGGATGGAAACCTGTGACATGGGCTGAAGCCCAGCGCGGCAGACGTTCCCAACAACAGCCGATGGAGAACGGACGCCCACATCCGTTCGAGTTGGGTTTTCCGCGTCAGTTGTCCGACTTGGTCCCCGGTCCGGTGTAGTTTTTCCCGAAGCGGTTGGCCAGGAACGCCGGGAATTCCACCTGTTCCTGACGGACGAAACCGCTGGATGGCAACTGGCCGCCGATGTGCAGGTCGAGCACCGCGCAGATGCCGGCGGCGGTGGTGATCTGGATGGCGCTCCAGACTTCGTCGCCGTGGGTTTGGTGATAGACCTTGCGGGCGTCCCACAGTTGCACGCGCTGGCCGTCGCGCATGCCGGTCGCTGTGCAGAAGATGATCACCACGTCCTGCAGGGTGCGCGGCAGGGCGTTTTCCAGGATCTCCTTCAGCAACTGGCGCCGTTCGCGCAGCCGCAGTTCGTCGAGCAGGAACAGCATCCGGTCGCGGTGGCCGATGTAGCGCACCGTCTTGTAATTCAACTCGCGGACCTGGCCCTGGTACGTTTCGCAGAGAGTTCCCAGCCCGCCCGAAGTCGAAAAGGCTTCGTACTCGACGCCATCAATCGACAGATGCTCCAGCCCTTCCAACGGCCAGACGTCCTGCCGCTGGCCCTGGTGAATCACGTCGCACGGGTTGCAGTACTCGTTGATCAGTCCGTCGGTCGACCAGGTGAGGTTGTACTTCAGCGAGTTGGTGGGGAACTCGGGGAGCGCTCCGACCCGCAGCAGCAGCGAGTCGACCGATTCGAATCGCCGGGCCAGGTGATTGGCCACGATCCCAACGAAGCCCGGCGCGAGACCACATTGCGGCATGAAGATCTGTCCCGGCTTGGCCTGCAATGCCAGCGCCCGCACGGCCGCCGTCGTTTCAACGTCTTCGGTGAGGTCGAAGTAACTGATCCCCGCCGCGAGCGCCGCCGTGGCCACAGACGGATTCAAGCTGAACGTCAGCGCCGAGATCACGGCCTGCATCCCGGTCATCGCCATCGCAAGATGATCCTGGTTGGCCGCATCGACCAACATCGTTTCGACCCCGAGGCGTTTTTGAAGCCGGGCGAGCGCCTCGGCATCGGTGTCGCCGATCCGGACGCGATAGTCGCCGGACTGCGTCAGCAGCATGGCGATCATCCGACCGATGGTTCCGGCACCCAGCAGCAGCACGTTGGTCATGCGGTTCCTTCCCTCAGAAAATGCAGTGTCCGTCATCCCTGATTCACACCCCGCTGCTCGTGACGCCACACGAACCTCACGGATAGAATGGCCGGCGAGGGAACGGATTATAGGCCCCAACGGAGTTTGTGAAATGCCAGCCGATGCCGCTTTGATGCCCGCCGAACCGATGGCCTCCCTGACCGCGCACACTTGGGCACCGCAGCCCGAGCCCGCGCGGTTCGTGCAGCAGATTCTGGGCGAGTGCCTGAGCCGCTGCTCGTTCGCGGCCGAATTGTCGCGCCGGATGCTGGCGGAAACCGGGACGCGGCTGGTCGACTGGCTCGATCACTTTGGACTCCCCGAAGATGATCCGGCACTGCCCGAACTGTGTGGAGTCGGATACGTCCGCGCCGATCAGCAGGG
>JAYTIB010000722.1:0-8925 GCA_043732205.1 Schlesneria sp.
GGCCACCAGACGACGACCGCGCGCGATGTCGTACACGCGGACCTCGTATTCGTCCTGAGCGGGCAAGTCGGCGGGAATCGACAGCGTGGCGCGCGGTGGCGCCCAAGCCGCCGTCGCCACGCCTCCTTCGGACGGTCCGTCACTCCATGAGGAATTGTCGCCGGCGTCTCGTTCGTACGTGGCCACGTCGATCTCGACAAGTGTCCCCAAATGCACGCGCGGAGCGGCGACATATTGCGGCGGCAACACCCGCGCGAGATCGATGACAATCATCGCGGGCCATTGTCCGTGAACGCCCTCCCACGAGGTTTCGCGATCCAACGGTGCTCGAAAATGGTCTCGTAACGGCATGCCGAAGTCCTTCAGTGTGTCAGCGAATGGTGGCGACGAGTCGCGATGCACAAGAGCGCAGTCCGAATACGTTTGCCAGTTGCCGGTCCCATCGTAACAGCGTCGACAACCGACTTCGCCATTGGCTCTCTCGGCCGGTCATGGTCGCGCCACGAATTCGTCGAGGTTGAAGATGACACTGGTGGTGGCGGTGTAGGCAGCGAGTTCCTCGGGGGCGAGGGACTTGTCGGCGGGGGATTCGCCGAGTTGAAGCAGCCGTTCCGCGTGCTGCGGATGTTGTTGGTACGACTTGAGGCGGCGTTCGAAGCCGTCGACGAGGACTCGCAGTTCGCGGTCGGTGGGATCGCGGGCGAGGATGCGGCGGAAGGTCCAGGTCAGGCGTGACGGGGCCGAGGCTCCCCCCTCCTTCATCGCTTGTTCGGCCAGCACGCGGGCCGCTTCCACGTAGGTGACGTCGTTCATCAGGTTCAGTGCCTGAAGCGGCGTGTTGGTGCGCGGCAGGCTGACCCGGCAGGCTTCGCGCGGCGAAGCGTCGAAGATCGCCAGCGATGGCGGCGGGACGGTGCGTTTGCGGAACGTGTAGATGCCGCGCCGGTAAAGGTTCGGTCCGTGGTCCTGCACATAGACCGCGAACGGACCGGGCACCGTTTCGGCACTCAACTCTTCCCACAGGCCGGATGGCTGGTACGGTTTGACACTTGGCCCACCCAGTGTTTCGACGAGCAGTCCGCTGGCGGCAAGCGTGGCGTCGCGAATCATCTCGGCGGGGAGCCGGAACCGGGGTCCGCGCGCCAGCCACCGGTTGTCGGGGTCGCGGGCGAGCACGGCGTCGGTGACATCCGAGGACTGCCGGTAGGTCGCGGACGTGACGAGTTGCCGCAGCGTTCGCTTGACGTCCCATGATCCGGATTTGTCTTCAACCGTCGCTCCGCGGTCGACGCTCGATTCTCTTCCCCCGAACTCCACCGCCAGCCAATCGAGCAACTCCGGATGGCTGGGGGCTTCGCCCTGCGTGCCGAAGTCTTCGGCGGTTTTCACCAGGCCGACTCCAAACAGCGATTGCCAGAAGCGGTTGACCGTGACGCGCGCGGTCAGCGGGTTGTTCGGCGAAACCAACCATCGCGCGAGGACGAGACGATCAAGAGTTTTGCCTTGGGGAGATGCCCCACGATCGGCGGCAGTCAGGGGCGGCAGCGCGGCGGGCAGTGCCGCTTCCACGCGCTCGCCCGGCTTGTCGTATTCGCCCCGCTTCAGCAGACGTGTCTCGCGCGGCTGCGGCTGATCCTGCATCACCATCGTCGTCGGGATCGTGGCGAGATACGACTCATGGCGTAAACGGGCGTCGAGGACGTTTTGTCTCGCCTGGCGCTGCGACTCCGGCGCGTGGTGCCTCAAGTAGTATTCACGCTGCTTTTCCAGATGCGGTGCCGACGTGTTTTCATCGAGTGGCAAAGCGGCCAGTTGCGAGATCGTTTCACTCGCGGCGAGCGACATCGCGACTTCTTTGGTCAGCCGGCCGCGATAGAACCGCAACTCGTCGATCAGCCCGACAAACGGCGGCGCGCTGCCACCGGCTCCGATCCGCAACGGCTGCTTCACGCGAATCGGATTGCTCAGCAGGTCGGTGATGATGGTCAGGTCCACGGCGTCTCCATTCACGCGAATCGAGACGCCGCGCGCGGCACTCGAACCATCGTAGGCCACGAACACGTGCGACCAGCGGTTGGCGGGGAGAGCCGCCTTCGTTTCCACGCGGATCAGGTCGTCGAGGATGCGGCCCGCGAAGAGCGCTTGCAGCCGGCCACTTTCTTCCAATCGCAGTTCGTAGCCGCGCGACGAGTTCTCTTCGTCCATGCGCGCCAGAATTGTCATCGGTTTGCGTTCGTGCGGCTTGACCCAACACGAGATCGCAAACGATTCATCCTCGCCGAAGTCAGCGACATCGCCCGCGTCGAGCCACCGCCGACCGTCGAACTCCAACGCCTGACCGATGAGACCGGGAGCGAACCGGGCTTCGCCATCGTGCCAGCCACCGATCTCGGCTGGCTTCGCGTCACCGCCGCGTTGGCTGGTGCTGACTCCCTCGAACGCGAAGTGCGTGTCGAGTCCCTCGCTGTACGTCCAATCGACCGGCTGTTTGGACTCGCGAATCGTGGCGGCCATTTTCAGCAGGCCGGCATTGATCGCGAGGATCTTTCCTTCATAGGCCAGCTTGGCGGTGTCGAGTTCCTCCTCCAGCGCCGCCAGCTTCTTTCGCTGATTGGCCGTCGGGGCGGGCAGGTACGGCATCGAGTTGTCGTTGCGGATGTACTTGCCCGGCTCGGGAACTTGGTTGAAGAATGCGAACAGTTGGTAGAACTCGCGCTGGCTGATCGGATCGTACTTGTGATCGTGACAGCGGGCGCAGCCGACGGTCAGTCCCAGCCAGACGGCCGCGGTGGTCTCGACGCGGTCGACGACGTATTCGACGCGGAATTCTTCGGGGATGATGCCCCCTTCGGCGTTGCCACGATGATTGCGGTTGAAGCCGGTGGCAATCAGACGCTCATCAGCAACAGTTGGCCCACGATCTATGAACGAGAACGCTCGATCGTCATCTTCGTTGATTGGGCTCTGGAAAGGCGGGCGGACGGGAAGCAGGTCGCCCGCAAGCTGATGAACGGTGAACTCATCGAACGGCTGGTTCTGATTGAAGGCGTCGATGACCCAGTCGCGCCAGCGCCACATGAAGCGCGGGCCGTCGGTCTGGTAGCCGTTCGTGTCGGCAAAGCGCGCGGCGTCGAGCCAGTTGGCAGCCATCCGTTCGCCAAAGCGCGGCGAGGCCAGCAACCGGTCGACGAGGCGTTCGTAGGCATCGGGCGAAGTGTCGGCGACGAATTCGGCGCCGTCAGCGGGAGTGGGAGGCAAACCAGTGAGATCGAACGAGGCGCGGCGAATGAGCGTCGTCTTGTCGGCTTCGCGCGCGGCGGTGATCTGTTCGCGATCCAATCGGGACCGAATGAAGCTGTCGATCGGATGACGGATTGTCGCGGATTGCTTTGTCGTTGGGGGAGACGTCCGTCGGGGAGCGATGAACGACCAGTGAGGCTGATATTCGGCTCCCTCGTCGATCCACCGTTTGAGCAATCCGATCTCGGTGGTGGAGAGCTTCAGCTTCGAAGCCGGCGGCGGCATTTGGACGTCGGCATCAGTCGACATCACGCGGCGCACGGCTTCACTCTTGGCGGAATCACCGGGCACGATGGCTTGAATGTCGTCGTGTTTGGCGATCGCGGCATCCCGGTGATCGAGCCTCAGTTCGGCCTTGCGCTTGGCCGCATCGGGACCGTGGCAGGCATAGCACTTGTCGGAGAGGATCGGCCGGATGTCCCGGTTGAATTCGACCTTCGCCGCGGCTGGTTCCGCGGCGAACATGTTTCCAACACACGCTTGAAGCAGGCAGGCGGCGGCGAGTGATCGGCGGGAAGACCGGAGTACGGGGCGGCTCATCGGGGAATCTCCGTGCGGGGCGGGATGATGGAGCGAGACACGAGGCTAGCCGCCTGCGAGTTGCGTCGCAATCAGAAAACCATCTTGTCGCCCGCCGAAGAGCTGGCAACAAGGTGAGCCGGGCGGAACAGCCGTCGGACAATCGTCGACGATCGCGTTCAGAGCGGACGCCAGCGTGAGTCGCAACGCCCGGAAAGCGGGTGTTCACGTCGTCGCGCTTGGCGGGACGCTTCAGAAATCACCCGAGAAGCGAATGATCGCGGTGTTGCCGGGATGGTAGTCGCCGATGCCCGAGGCATATTCAACGGCGCGGCCGAAGACCAAGCCGGCCTCGATCCGGCAGGCATGACGCTTCTGGCCGCGCCATTCATAGCCAAACAACAACCGGAAGTCGCGCAGCGTGACGATGTCGTGAACCGCGCCGGGACGCTGGATCGAGTATGAGTTTCCCCCCAATTCCCCGGCAACGTAGGCCCAGGTCGAGTCGTCGCCGCTGTCTGTCAGACGCCACGCCGCCTTCGGTCGGGGAAACACCAGATCAAATTGCTTGGTGCCATCCAGCGGCTTGTAGATCAAACCCGCCACGGGCAGAAAGCGGATGTCCTCGCGATCGAGGTCGGTCACGCCCACCACCAGCTTCAACTCGTCACTCAGCGTGAACGTGTTCACCGCCTGCCACGGCAAGCGGAAGAGTGTGTAGCTCTTGTTGGCGAAGTCGGTGTTCCAACTGGGGGTGATGACCGCGTCGAAGCTCCAGTTGTCGCTGATTTTCCCGCCGAGACCGATGTCGATCACGATGCTGAACAGGTACGGCGGCAGGTCGGTCGTATCGGGGCCGGTCAGCCAGAGCATGGTGAAGCCGGCATCGGTGCGCGACGTGACCCGATCCGAAAACGTGTAGTCGTAGACCGCCAGATCGCGGTCAACCCATTCCAACATGCCGAGTTGGTTTCCCGTCCCGGCGATCCACGCGAAGGACTCTCGTTCGTTCGCCTGTTCCTTCACTTCCTTCGTGGGAGCCTTCTCAGCCTCTTTCGCCGCGCCGTCAATCAGCACGGGATCACCATTGAGCGACTCGGCCGAAATTCCAGCATCCGGCGGTGGCGGCTCAAGGGGAGGCAGCAGATCTTCCGCGGCGATTTCCGGCTCCGCATGCGAACCTGCGCCGACGTAGGCGATTCCCGCGTCGTCATCCACCAGCCGGACAACCTCACGTGAGGAATCGACAGTCGTGCGCAGTGAGAAGGTCTTTCGCGTCGATGCGGCGGCTGGTGAACTCCTCCGGCGTTGCAGGATGGAGTCGTGTCGCAGGACCGGTTCGATGGACATCCCAGTCGGCCGGAGTTCGGCGTTCGCGATGCGGCGCGGGTCGGCACCGTGCGCCGTCGCGGCGGCCAAGACGATGGACACAGCGATGAGCAGACAGTGGCGCATCGGCATTGCACCGGTTAATGGGTCATTGATGGGAAGAGAGGGGCGGCTGATATCAGTTCAACAAAACCCGGTCAAGAGTCGTGTGCGGCATTGCAGGCGGAACTCATCGAGCGGCGAGCATTGGTCTCTACACCACTCGACGATCGAGTCCCTGTTCGATGCTTGTCCCTAGGAGTGCGTCTCCGATTCTGACATTCGCTGTCTCCCTCAATTCGCTGTCACCTCTTCGTCCTGACGGAGAGATCGACAGCGAATTGAGGGAGACAGCGAATGGGACGCGTGCGGAAATCGGCCTGACCGCAGGTGGCATTCGCACCTGGCCTTGAATCGCACGCGGCCCAAAAGTGGTGTCGATACGAATTAGCAGCGAGAGCAGCGCCACGATTCAACGGCAGAATTCGTCGGTCCGCGCCGGCTGATACATGACAAACAGAGCACATCGCCAGCGGGCTCCGAATCAATTGGCGGGAGTCAAACCGAATCTCCTTTGTCGTGTGAAAACTTTGCAAACCGGTCTCGGGTTTTGCAATTTCTGCCAATCGAACCGCGACCTGCCCCGGTTCGCATGAAAACTGCTGGCAGGGCTCAACCCCAGCCGCCTGCCCGACCGATACTCTTTGCTGTCGGGCAGTTGCCCCGACGGATGATCCAGAGACGGATCTCACATCTTCAGATGCCATTGCCGGGAAAAATGACGTTCCCTCAATTTGCCAGTCGCGCGGCCCGTCCGTTCGGAACGGGGGGCCATCCAGGGAACGTAACATGCTTGAGCAATCTCGGCCCCGGTTGAATCAGCCGGCGTTCGTCGGCTATTATCTCGACACGAATGTGGATGTGTGGCCGCACCAGCGGATCAACATCGCCGACGTTTTGAAAAGGAGGATGGACATGGACGTCTCTGGCATGGGACCGGTGCTGGGGAGCGGCCCGGTGCGGTCGACAATCCCCGCTGCTTCAACGGCCCCGGCCAACCCCGCAGCCCCGAATGCGGCACAGTCCCCCCTCACGTCGCCCAAGGACGAACTCGAAATCTCGGCGGCCGGACAAATGCTCGATCGACTCAGCGAATCTCCCGAAGTGCGCGCCGAACGGATCGCCCAGATCAAGGAAGCGATCGAGAACGGCGACTACGAGACGGACGAGAAGCTTGAAGCCGCTCTCTCGCGGATGTTCGAGGTGCATGACTTCGATCTGGATGAGTGACCCGAATTGCCGCCCACCGTTGGCAAATCCGGCATCGAAAGCGCACTATTTCCGGCGGGGCAGGCCAATCATTTTCCTTTGCCCCCGCCGAAAATCTCACCGTCCATCGTGATGTGCCAATTCTTCCGACCGTGTTGCGGTCCAGGAGTCGTTCGAGTGTCCGAATTGTCCGCCATGCCTGTCGCCGTGCCACCGGTCGACAAGTTTCGTGAATTCCTGCTGACGAAGGGGATGCGGCTGACGCCGGAGCGCGAGGCGATTGTCGAGGCGGTCTATGCGTCGCACGAACACTTCGACGCCGATGTCTGGGTCGAAAAGCTGGAACGCCGCAAAGGTGGCCCGCGCGCCAGCCGCAGCACCGTCTATCGCACGTTGAGCCTGCTGGAGGAAGCCGGACTGATTCGCAAGGTCGCCCGATCGAATGACCGCGAAGTCTACGAACACGACTATGGCTATCCGCACCACGATCATCTGATCTGCAAGAAGTGCGGCGAGATGATCGAGTTCCCCAACGAATTCATCGCCGAAGTCTTGGAGCGAATCGCCTCCGAACACGGCTTCCGGATGTCGGGCCACCGCTTGGAAGTCGACGGCATCTGCGCCACATGCTCGCGCCCGCCCCAACGGATGCACCGCAAGCTGGACATGATCTGAGGGGAGTCAGGAGTCAGAAGGAAGACAAGTGACTGGCTGTCTCCTGACTTCTGACTCCTGACTCCTCTATCCCCTCACCGCACCAACAGCGACAGAAACTCAAACGCCAGATTCGCCGCCAGGATCGACGTGATGTTTGAGTGATCGTAGGGCGGCGAGACCTCGACCAGATCGAAACCGATCGTGTTCAAACCGCGCAGGCCGCGGACCAGTTGCAGGATCTCGTAACTGGTCAGGCCGCCGACTTCCGGGGTTCCCGTTCCCGGAGCGAAGGCCGGATCGACGACGTCGATGTCGAGCGTCACATAGACGGGTCTCGAACCGACCGTTTTCCGGATTTCATCCAGCACATCCACAAGACTGCGGCGGCGGAATTCGTCGAGCGTGACCATGCGTGCGCCCAGCGCGATCGCATCGGTGTAGTCCTGCGGACCATTCGTGGGACCGCGGATGCCGATCTGCAGGTAGGCCGATGTGTCGATCAAGCCCTCTTCAATCGCGCGCTTGAACGGCGTGCCATGACTGTAGGGTTGGTTGGGATACTCCGAGTCCCACGTGTCCGGATGCGCGTCGAAGTGGATAACCGCCATTGGTCCGTGGTGCTTGGCATGGGCCCGCAGCAACGGCAGCGAAATGGAATGGTCGCCCCCCAACGTGACAAGCTTGGCACCGGCCTCCAGGATGCGTTTGGCCGCCAATTCGATCTGCTGATGCGTCGCCAGGATGTCGGGCGGAACAACGTCAACGTCCCCCATGTCCACGACCTTCAAATCGCGAAACGGAGCCACGTGCTGGGCGTTGTTGTAGCCCCACAGCAGCAGCGACTGTTCCCGGATGGCGCGCGGCCCGAACCGCGTGCCGCCCCGGTACGACGTGGAGCTGTCATACGGCACCCCCAGAATGGCCACATCGGCCCCGGTCGCATCGGTGAGGTGCGGAGCGCGTCCAAAAGTGGCGATTCCGGCATACGGCTGTGAGGCGAAAATGGGTGTCGTCATCATTTGGACTGCGGCGATTCATCGCCGCTTTCCTTTCTGTACTACGAATGATCCGCTTCTGGTCTGACCACGAAGATTTGTTTTCCATCAAGCAGCGCTGAGGGGCGTTGACAAAGCTTGTCGGAATTCTCTGTCGGACGACCGTCAAATGGAGTTCGACAGGAAGATTTGGGACAAGAAGACCGGAGACGAAAGACCCGGAGTTGGCTCAGATCTTCCTGTCCCACATCTTCCTGTCTACGTTTGGTTGCGGCCGGGCCGCGCTGTGCATTCCATTCTCCGTCTGCCGACATTCACGCAAACGCCGCGATGCCGGTCAGGTGTTCGCCCAGGATCAACAGGTGCATGTCGTCGGTCCCTTCGTAGGTTTGGACACTCTCCAGGTTGCACATGTGCCGAAAGGAAACGTGTTCGTCAAGGATGCCGACACCGCCGAGGATCTCGCGCGCGGTGCGGGCCACATTCAGGGCTGTGGCCACGTTGTTACGCTTGGCCAGCGAGATCTGCACGAATGTCGCCTGA
Source organism: Schlesneria sp. (assembly GCA_043732205.1). Taxonomy (GTDB): domain Bacteria; phylum Planctomycetota; class Planctomycetia; order Planctomycetales; family Planctomycetaceae; genus Schlesneria. The sequence continues at coordinate 8,652 of JAYTIB010000722.1, forward strand.
CCGGCATCCTTCAATTGGGCCAGGCGAAAGGCCACCAGTTGAGCGTTGGTGATCTCGGTCGCCATCAAGGACAGCTTGCGTTGAATGAGCTGAAACGAGGCGAGCGGTTTGCCGAACTGCTGCCGCTGCAGCGCGTAGTCACGGGCTTCCTCGAAGCACGCCTGTGCCGCGCCGAGAACGCCCCAGGCGATGCCGTACCGGGCGTGGTTCAAGCATTGCAACGGCGATTTCAATCCGCTGGTTCCCGGCAGCAGCGCCGCGTGGGGAATGCGGC
>JAYTIB010000723.1:0-8918 GCA_043732205.1 Schlesneria sp.
GTCCCGCTTGCCCGTGACTGCCGTTGGAAAACGGGCAAGCCAGAGGCACACCCTACGATTAGCAACAGGTTCTTCGATACGGACGATTTGAGAATTGAAAGCGGTAATCGATTGCTGAAGTCGAAAGCGTTCATCCTTCAGACTGGCCGATCAGAGCTTCCAAAACTGGGGTCGAGTCATTCGCTTCCATCATGTAACTTCCCCAATGTTCAGTGTGGCGGACTCCACATCCCGGATCGCAATCGCCACCGGCGATTGCTCACACCGCAAGCGTGTTTCCGGCAGTTTCCCGGTTCTCGATTACGAGGGACGTGATGATTCAGAGGGGATTGCGTGTTCCGTTTGCGGTTTTCGTCGCAGTCGCGGGATTGGTGTCGGTCTGCCAGGCGGATTACATCAACGCGGATTTCGTCGCGTATTCAATGATCGCCCACCGGGTGATTGAATCGCCCGCCAGTTCGGTGACAGGATCGTGGTCACCTCTTTATTCATGGCTCATGGTTCCCCTGTTGCGGATGGGAATCGCAGACATCGTCGCAGGTCGGATCATCCTGTTGATCAGCGGACTGTCCTACATTGCGGGCGTTCATCGTTTGGCGACGAGGTTTTTTCCGTCCAATTTGGCCATCAACAGGCTGATGATTCACGGACTGATGACCTGTGCGACCGTGCAGGCCATCTGGTTCTCGACCTACTTGCTGAATCCGGACTTGCTGGCCAGCGCTATCGTCTTCTGGTACTTCGCGGCGGTCTTGGATGAGAGGACCGCCAGCAACCCGCGACGATCGTTCGTTGCCGGAATGATGTTGGGTATGGCCTATCTGGCCAAAGCGTACATGCTGCCGTTTTGCGTGGTGCAACTCCTCGTATTTACTGCGATCAACTCGTTGTTCAAGTTGAAACCCGGAACGACGGCCCAACCTTCCCTCGGCATGCGCCCCCTGCTTTCGATGGTTCTCGGGTTGGGAATCGTCGCCGGTCCGTGGATTACAGTTCTGACCCTGAAGTACGATCGACTGACCATCACCAACGCGGGAAGAGCCAATCACGCGAACGTTGGGCCGGGCAGTTTTGGCAAGGATCCGTTGTGGCATCCACCATTGACCCGCGATTACATTCTGGAACCGGTCATTGCAGATGAATGGTCCCCGTTCGCCAATTTCGAAAACTTCCGCCACCAGATGCATGTGACCATGCACAACGCGGGAAACTGTGTCGGTCTGATTCCGGGCTGGTTGATTCTGTCCGGGTTGGCTGTGCTCTTGTGGCTTATGAACCGGCGGGCCGCCCCCCATCCTGGAGGCCAAATCGTCTGGTGGGCGGTGCTGACCGCTTTGGTCTATTGCTCGGGGTATTTGATGGTGAACCTCGAAGCACGGTATATCGTCCCTGTTGTTGCTCCGTTGCTGTGCTTGTCTGCTGCGGGACTGATCCGCGAGACTGTTCTGAATTCGTTTACGAGCGAGCAAACAAAAGTCTTCCGATTGTCGAGTCTCCGGACAGCCCTGATGGCGGTAAAGTCCGAGCGGCGGCTGTCGGTGGCAACGGTCATCGTCGTTGCCTGCTTTGCAGTCGTCGACATTCACAGCCTCGTCTGTGTGGCGATCTTTCATCCTCAGTCTTCGTCACTGTCGCAGTTTCGGGCGATCGCCCGTAAGTTGGATGAGGCGGGGGTTGAAGACCAGTTGAATTCCAGCAACCGCTGGCACGATGGACTCTATCTCGCCTATGTCCGTGGAAACGTGTCCAATTACCTCGGGTCTCCGCAGGCAACCGATCCGCTCAAAGTACAGAAAGAACTGCTCTCGAATGGGGTTGGTATCCATTTCAACTGGAACTCCATTGACAGGGCCTCGAATGCGGCGACGAAGGTGTGTACTGAAGATCCATCATGCCAGTGCCGCCTCATCATTGTTGACAAATCCTTGGGGGCGCAGGCTGTCGAAGTCTATTTTCCGATGGCAATCTCCGCTGTGATGCCGGAGTTTCTCAAGTCCAATTTATTCCCGGTCAACGCTTTGACTGCGGTGCCTGACCCCTTGCTGCGGAATTGCTGTTCTGCACTCTCACCGCGTCTGACGGCATCGAAGAGATCGGAATCCGGTGTCGGGCGAAGTCTTCGCGGCGGTCTTCAATCGGACCCCTGTGAAGAGTTCCCCGACAACACGACGAGTGCGCTTCACTTTCGTGATTCATTTGAATGGGGGCCGACTCAATTCCGCTCGCGGTCGTCGATCGGACATTCTCGGTGAGCATCGAACCACGCCAGGGCTTTGTCACGCCCGAGAATTGGGGTTGTCGTCGTAGCCACGTTCGCCAGAACGTGGGGGGGAGAACGAGCGTCCTCCCACGTTCTGGCGAACGTGGCTACCGCAGGGCAATGCACCAGAGTCACCGATAGCGCGTCCCGGTGAAGACGCCGCATCCCCGCGGACAGGCCGTCGCGTTCGGAAGGCACGGGCAACCGCACTTCCCACACGAGGCGGACACGCCGGTGGCGGCTCCGCTCATCGCGATCGCTTCCAGATAGGCCATGTCACTCATCGCCTTGGCCCAGGCCTGCCGCGCTGCGATCTGGGCCGCGACTTTGGCCTCGTGCTGCTCGTACCAAAACGCACCCTGGGCCAGGCGAAGAGACCTTTCTCTTTCGGCCCGTGCGAGGCGGTTGGATTGCAGCGTGGCCAGATTGTCCGAACGCTCGACCGAGGCCTCGTTGTCGACGCATTCAATCTTCCCCCAGCCCGCCGCAGCATCAAGGTTCACCACCCACAGGCCACCATCGGCGAATCCGATCGCCACTTTCGACTTCGTGATCGCCAAACTGAGAATCTCAGCCGGGCAATTCAACGTGTGGCTGATGACCGGCTGATCACCCCGCAGTTGAAACAGATCCAACTGACGCCCCGAGGCGGCGGCCAGTCCCCCTTCCGACGCGGCGATCTTCGAGTACGGCTCTTCATTGCGTTGACGCACGTTGGAAACCTTGCCGTCCTTGCAGTGGACGGCGTCGAGCCGCGCCGTCGTGGTCGCGACGAACGCTTGTTGCGACGGCTGGTGAAACGCCAGCGCGATCACTTCGTCGCTCACGAATTGTTCCAGCTTTCCCCGCTGAGCCGACCAGAGTGCCAGTCCCGTCGACCCGCCGATGAGGAACTTGTCCTCGGCCCCCACCCCGGCAAACACCACGTCGCCCTCTGAACCCGTGCTGACAGTGGCAGCGCACGCCGCATCATTGGGATTGAGAAGCATGACCTGGCCGGCCCGTTGCGGCCATTTTCCAGTTGCGGCGAGCACGTCTCCAGCGCCCGCGAACCCAAGCCCGACGATCGGAGCGGGTGACGGGTTCTTGTACTGGCCGCGGGAGTGTCCATCGAGTCCCATCGCCTCGACCACGCCACCGCTGCGCGCGACCCACACAGACGTCGTTCGCGCGTCAAAGCGGATCGCCTTGACGCTCCGCTTCGCCGCGGCCGCATCACCGCGGAGCAGATGCGGCTCCGCCGGGCGGTTCAGCTTCCACCGCTTCACGGTGCCATCCGACCCGCCGCTGATGAGTGTCTGCCCGTCCACGAATTCCAGGGCGTGAACGCCACTCACGTGGGCTACCAATGCGTCACTGCCAACGGAACCCGCCGGCACGGACAGAGCTGCGGCGACAAAACCCACGACGAACAAACCTGCGCGACCTGCCTTCATGTTGCTTCTCCCCAAGAACGAGCATCGGGACTCGTGCGAACACCTGTCGCGACTGCGCGGAGATGTGCGGTCCGAACCGCTTCCGCCGCTGGTCGCGGACTGAATGGAGGACGAGAGCCAACCGTCTCATCCCTTCCTCAGAGTGATCCCGGAAACCGTTCCGCGGGCGCTTCACATTTCTTTCAGCGCCCAACTCGGGACGGCCCGGACATGGGCGTCCACGCGAGAAACAACGGGGCAACCGGGCGCTTGCCATTCGTGTTGAGAATGGAAGTGGCGAGCGGCCACCTTTGGAGTGCGGCGGCTTGACGCCGCTTTGGCATTTTGGGCGCAGCCCTTTTGGGGCCGAGTCAGTTCAGTGACGACCACCAGACCTGCGGAATGAAAATCAAAAATGCCAAAGCGGCGTCAAGCCGCCGCACTCCATAGAAGTTCCTCATTAGGATTCATCGCTCCGAGCTTGTGAGTTTATGTGGTGTGGGTTTCAACCCACGCAAGATGTCGTACCGCGTCGGCTAAAGCCAACGCCACATCTTGTGGCGGACCGCCTTGAAATTGAAAGATTCACACTTTCTCCGCGTGAAGATCGCCGAGTCCGTGGAGAGGTCGATAGAACAACCTGTGTTGAACTCGCGCACGGCGGACTTCACGCAGAGTGACGAAACCTACCTTGAAGGCAAGAACAAGACCGTGACTCAATGAGTCAAGTTTCAAACTCGATGAAGTCACGCACGAGCCGCGCGTGTCACGACCTATTCCGACGCCAACGGTTCCAAGGCCTTGATGAAGTTCTTCGTATCCGCGGAATCGGGCCGGTCCGCCAGAAGTCGTCGCGCCAGTTCCAGAGCGAGTCCCGCTTGGCGGCGGCCCTCGTCGGTGCCTTGTTGGAGTTGTCCCAACTGGGCGTGCAACGTCGCCAGGCGGTGACGATCGTCCCACGTGTCCGTGGCTCGCGCGAGTTTCTCGGCGAGCGGCAGCGTTTCCACGAGGATTGTTTTCGCCCCATCGTTCTTTTCCACGGCCATGCGAATGTTGGCGGAATCCGTCACGGCGTCGATCCGCATGATGATGAACTTCATTTCTTCCGGGTTGTCTTTGATGCATTGGTCGAGCATCTTGAGCGCCTGCGCACTTTCCTCCATCGCCTTGGTGAGATGCTGTTCGCGGTTCTGAGGTTCCGGAAGCGTGGCGAGTCGGAACCGCAATTCGGCGGCGCTCATCAGACTGTTCGCCCATTCGACCACCAGGTCCGCGTTGAATGGATCGCGGCTGCCGATCTCACGGCGCAAAACCACCACCGCTTCGGCCTCGGCAAGCGCTTCCGTCAAACGTCCCAATCTGGCCAGAGCCTTGACGCGGTTGTGCCGCAGGCGGGCCTGCGATCGCAGACTCTCGGGTGTGGGGGGGCAATGCTCTCAAGCAACTTCAAAGCGCGCGCGTACTCGTCGAGTGCCTGTGACACTTGCCCTGATCCCCGCAGGTCGACCGCCTTGCTGTTGATCGTGTCCGCCAGGTTGAGGCGAATGGCAATCACTTGTCGTGGAGACAAGTCCTTTCGATTCACGAGCATCTCCCCGATCGCGATGGCCTCGTTGACGAGCGCGGCCTGCCGTTCGCGATTCTCTTCGCGATTGGAAAGGCCGCGGAGCATCCCCATGAGAATCTCTTGGAACGGCACAATGTCGGATCGCACCGCGGAGATCTTCCGCATCCGCTCGGCGAGTGCTGCGAGCTGAGCCTTGACCTCAGTTTGCTTCTCCGGATTGTTGAGGATCTTCGCGTTCTGCTGCAAATCCACAGTGGTGTCGGCCAGCTCGACGACAAGGCGGTTGGCCTCTTCGTACGCCTTCGTCACAACCCTGTCGTGGAAGATGCCGAACCCGATGAACGCTATCAGAAAGAGCAGCACGATCCCGGCCGCGGCACTCCAGCCGGGGTTCTTTCTCGTCCACTTGGTGATCCGCTCATGCATGCCCCACGGACGAACGCTGAGCGGTTCGTGATCGAGAAACCGGCGGATGTCGTCCGCCAGAGCCGACGCGGTCTGATACCGGCGCTCCGGCTCGCGCTGCATCGCCGTGTGACAGATCGCGTCGAGGTCCGCCACCACATCCGCAGGCAGGTTGTACGATCGCGTGCGCAGCGGCTTCCGCTCCCACGGATAGACGCCGAGCCACTTGCGAGCGTCTTCGGGAAATGGTGCTTCGAGGGTGATCAACGCGTGGAGTATCTCTCCCAGTGCGAACACGTCCGAACGCTCATCGGCCAAGCCGCGAAATTGCTCGGGGGCCATGTAGGTCGGCGTCCCGCTGATGGATGACGAAGCTCGAAGCCGACCGCTGGTCGCACGTCGCGATGACCGCCGAGCCGGCCGACGGCCAGTGGCGGGTGCGGTTGTTTCTCGACGGCAAACAAGTCGGCGAGGGACTGACAAAGAAGTTCCCGTCCGACTCGGCCATCGTGCCGTCGCTGATCCTCGGTGCGGAGATCTTCTACCTGCACGACGCCTACTACCGCGGCCTGATCGGCCACACGCTGGTCTTCGAACGGACGCTGTCCCCCGCCGAAGTCGCCGAGTTGTCACGGTAGCGGCTTTCGCACCAGGTTCCTCGCGACCGTCGAGCGGATTGAAGTCGAGAAGCGTCTGGGTATGGGCGATCAGTTGATGACCGAGCATCCGGGACTATTCGATGGCGTCGACGCGGCGACGGGCTTGAAACAATTCCGGGTGCCTGCAGAACTCATGGGCAATCAACTCACCAGCAGTTTGATGCCCCAGCACGTTCCAATGGCCGGTGCCGAGCCGGGTGTTCGAGAAGCCGTGAAAGTAACTCTGAGACTGTCGGGCCAGTGCGCGCATCGGGGGTGTCAACAGGATCAGTTCGAAGCCGTGAGTTTGGGCGAATTCCGCGAGGCGCTCGTCGGGATAATCCCACGTCGCGCGGGCTGGAGTGGTCGCGGAATCATTGGCTCCCGCGTTGGCATCCGGTGCCGGTTCTGTTTCAAACGCCACTTGGTGTCCGTTGTTGAGACTGACCACGACCAGCCGGGCGTTGTGAGCGGTCGCTTCGTCATTCATCATCCCGAGCATCATCCCGGTCACGTCCCAAGCTTCTTTCCATCGGGGATCGACCGGTGGCGCGAACGCCTGCGAATCCACTCCCGCTTCGATCGCCGTGGGTGAGCCGCCCGCGGACACAGGCGGTGTCCGTGCCTGCTTCCAGCGCTGCCAGAGCGCGACGGTGCAAAACGTCGTCGACAACCGGTGCTTAGTCCGCAGCCACCACGAATCGCGAAAGCTCGGCTGACCGTCGTTCGTGGCGAGGGAGAGATCGAGTTCATACCCGTCACCGACGCGCCGATAAAACGGCCGGCCTTTGATCGGCTCCAAGTCGCGACTGTTGTTGCGCAGATCGTTGCCGGGCAGGAACGCGAGCAGGATCACGTCCGGCTGATACCGCCAAACGTGGTTCCGCAACGTTTGCAGTTCCTGCGTCGTCCCGTAACCGGAAACGCCGAAGTTCAGGACTTCCACTCGCCGACCGTTCATCGCTCGGCAATCGTTTAACTCTTTGCCCATGACGCGCCAGAACGTCTGCTCCAGCTCGACCTGAACCGCCTCGGCGAACGAGTCTCCCAGAACGGCGATGCGCAACACTCCGTCGGGCTTGCGCACGTCGTGTTCGACGTCGCGGCAGCCGGCCGAGTTGATGGCAACACGAGCCCGGCCCTCGGACGTCTGGAGATACTGGAATCCCGGCCTCAATCGCACACCGCACTGGCCGTCGAAGTCGTAAGGCGACCGATAGTCCCAACCCAACAGACGCAGCAGCAACTCGGCAATGGCAAAGCCCGCGAACAGTCCCAGGGACATGGCGATTCCCGCAAACCACCACCGCCGCCACCGGGAGAGGCGCGTTGCTTGGCGGGTTGCGGGTAACGGCGCGGCCGACATTCACTTGCTCCCGATCATGACAGACCCATGCGGTCCGACACCGGATCGCGGGGATGATTGTAATTCGCTTCGCTGTCGTCCGGCGCGTCCGACCACGAAGCCGCTGGCGGATTGGCCGTGGCCGGGCGGCGGAATCGCGACGTGCCTCTGTCGGTCGCCACTGCCCACTGCCCACGTTGCCATTTCTCAACACGCGGCACCGGCGGGTCCGCGCGCGGCAATGTCCCATCGCCGCCAACGGGTTCCGCTGATTCAGCCGTCTGCGGTCACTGATCGGTGTGGCGATTCGTCGACGCTCGCCGGGATTGCGCCGGACACCGGGCCGGCGCGAGTCTGGATTTCTTTGAAACTCTCAACACGCTGTTGAGTCGGCGTTTGGGGCGACTCCGCCTCGCGGGCGATCAGAATTCTGAACAGCGAAGCGCGATTGGCATTCAAGCTGCTTTACATCCTGTTCATCCTGCGAGACACCAAACACCACAACACCACGCGAGACGATCAGCAGGCCCCGTCGCTCGCCGCTTGTTTTCCGTTTCAAGTCCCAGAAAGGACCGACCACCATGACGACTCTGCTCACCGCCCTGATCAATGACGAAGCCGGTTTCATCGTTTCCGCCGAACTGGTCCTGGTCGCCACGATCGCCGTGCTGGCCATGGTCGTCGGACTGTCGGAAGTCGCCCTGAATGTGAACAACGAACTGGAAGACGTCGGCTCCGCCTTCGGCGCCCTGAACCAGACGTACGTCGTCCAGGGGATCAAGAGCTGCCAGGGATACTCCAGCGGCACCGAGTTCCGCGACAACATCGACCACTGCGACAACACCTGCGACGTGGTGGGCATCGAAGGTCGCGGCGAATACTCCGAGTGATCCACACTCAACGTCCCCCGCCCGCACCAACAAGCAATCGCCAATCGCCAACAACCAACACGACCGCAGGTCTCCCGCACCATCGAGACCTGCGGTCGTCGCGATCTTTGACCGGGCGCGATTGGTGTTCCCGACAAGAGTCATGGGACACATCGGCGTGGCATCAGAAGTTCGCCGGCAGTGTGACAGTCCTCCTCATTCGCGCTCCGTTTGATTCGCGCGGCACCCGATTTGGTCCGCGCGAATCAAACGGAGCGCGAATGTCCAACGGTGAGCCCGAGCGGCGACTCTTGGCAATTGATCATGCCCGGCGCTAAGGATCGGCGCAGAATTGATTGTCGTGGTTCGCTCCGCGAACCAACGTTGGTTCGCGGAGCGAACCACGAAATCTGCGACAG
>JAYTIB010000724.1:0-8900 GCA_043732205.1 Schlesneria sp.
GGTTGACCAAATCAGCCGCAGGGCGCTAGCCCCGGTTCGTCCTGGAATAACCGGGGCTAGCGCCCTGCGGCCGATGTGCCAACTCTTTGTGTTGACTCAGCGCTAGCCACCGGTGTCGTGCTGGTGACATCACTCGCAAGTACCGGCGGCTAGCGCCTTGCCGCTCACAATCAAAATCGGAGTCTCTGAATGAAACGCCACTGGATGGTTCGAGTCGGCGCTGTGGCGACGATGGTCGCCTGGATTTGCGGGGCTGTCGTGTGCCCCTTGGTCGCCGCCGACTGGCCGATGCTGGGGCGGGACGGGACGCGGAATGGCGTCAGTGCGGAGACCGGCGCTCCCACGGACTGGTCCGTCGAGGAACGCACAGAGGACGGCCGCGTGAGCCGGGCGTCGCGCGGCATTCGCTGGGCCGCGCCGCTGGGTTCGCAAACGCATTCGTCGCCCGTCGTGTCCGGGGGACTCGTCTGGATTGGCACCAACACTGCGAAATCCGGCGTGGAAGCACACAGCGTGCTCAAGTGCTTCCGCGTGGCCGACGGCAAACAGGTGTATGAGTACGATTCACCGAAGCTGGGCTCGCGCGTCAATGATCCCGGCTGGACGGGGCTGGGAAGTTCGCCGCTCATCGAAGGGGATCGCCTCTGGCTGGCGACCAACCGTAGTGAGGTGCTCTGCTGGGATCTCGGCCCGTTGCTGCGCGGTGAGGGGCCGCCACGCGAACTGTGGAGGCTCGATCTGGTCAAAGCCTTCGACATCTTCCCGCGCATTCCCATCATGGGTCCGCCGCGCCCTTGCTCGATCGGTCCCTCGTGGACCGGCCGGATTTTTGTGACGACGAACAACGGCGTCGATGAAGATTACATCAAGGTTCCCAAGCCGGACGCTCCGAGTCTCGTGTGCCTCAACAAAGAGACGGGCGAGGTCTACTGGAAAGACAATTCCCCCGGTGCCAACATCCTTGTGACGCAATTCGCCAGCCCCACCGTGGCGGAGATTCGGGGCCAGGTGCAGGTGATCGTTCCGCAAAGCGATGGCTGGGTGCGCGCATTCGATCCCCTGACCGGCGAGAAACTCTGGGAATTCGACATCAACGCCAAGGAGGCGCTTTACTCGCCACATGTCCGTGGGACTCGCAACTCGGTGCTGGGCAATGCGGTCGTCTATGAGGATCGCGTGTATCTGGCCTCCGGGCGGGATGTCGAACAGGGCGAAGGGGCGGGACGGCTCGTCTGCATCGACCCGACCAAACGAGGCGATGTCAGTTCGGAGTTGGCCATTGATGCCAACGACAAGCCGTTGCCGCGTCGGCGCGTGCAGGCGGTCGATCCGAAGGCTGGTGAGAAGGCGATTCCCAATCCCAACTCGGCACTCGTTTGGGAGTTCGTCAATTGCGGGAAGAAGTATGAAGACACGATGCACCGGACGATGAGTTCCGTCGCCATCGCGAAAGGTCTCGTCATCGTTGGCGATCTCTCGGGCCTCGTGCATTGTTTCGACGCGAAGACGGGGCAGCGTCATTGGAGACACGACATGTTCGCGGCAATCTGGACCTCGCCGCTGATCGTCGATGACAAGGCCTACGTGACGGACGAAGACGGAGACGTGACCATCTTTGGTCTCTCGGCCGATCCCGATGTGGCGCTGCCGAAGGTCAATAACGTACCGCAGCCGCTGGGTGAGATCTCGATGGTCGAGCCGATCTACTCGACGCCCATCTTCGCCAACGGCGCACTGTACCTCGCCACGCGCACGACGTTGTTCGCCATCGCCAATGACAACGCCGTGCCCGTTTCGAAATGGAAACTGCCGGGCGGTTTTTGGCCGCAATGGCGCGGACCGAGTCGCAACAACGTCTCGACCGACAACAGACTGCTTCAGACATGGCCCGAAGCCGGCCCACCGCTGGTCTGGCGGATCAAGGGACTGGGCGATGGCGTGGCGCCCGTTTCCATCGCCAGTGGAAGGATCTTTTCGACCAGCCTCTACGACACGACCGAGTATGTGCGTGCCTTGAATGAGGAGACGGGCGAGCCGCTCTGGTCAGCCGTGCTGGGACCGAACCAGGCGCAGAACCGGTTGATGCGGTGGCTGACGCAGCGTTCGCCGACGGTCGATGGCGACCGCGTGTACGGGATGACTTTGCTGGGGGAACTGGTCTGCCTGCAAACTCACGATGGTCGGGAAGTCTGGCGCAAAAACTATGTCACGGACTTCGCCGGAAGGCGCGGAGGGATTGGCTACGCGGACTGTCCGCTGGTTGACGGAGACAAACTGATCTGCACTCCCGCCGGTCCAGAGGCATCCGTTGTGGCCCTCGACAAGAGGACGGGAGCGGTCCTGTGGAAATGCACCGTGCCGGATGGTGGTCGAGCGACCTACAGCAACGGAGTATTGATGACGATTGCCGGTCAGCGCCAGTTCGTGGTTTGCCTCGAAACGACTTTGGTCGGTGTGTCGGTCGATGATGGCAAGCTGCTGTGGCGTCGGGATGGAGCAGTGGCGTTCAATCACACGCACACGCCATTCGTCCGCGACAACTTTGTCACGACATGCAGTGTTCAGACCGGATTCAAACTGTTGGAGGTGACGCGTACGAAGCAGGAGTTTGCCGTCAATCTGATTGCCAGCACGGCGACGGGGGCATTTGCGACGTTGCAGGATGACACCGTCTTGTTGGGAGATCGCCTGTACGACTTCGCGAATGGCGTTTTTTCCTGTTTCGATGCGAAGACGGGTACGGGCATCTGGCGGAATCGAATCCTGAGCACGGGGGCCGCCATCTCGTATGCGGATGGACGATTCTATTTTCATGCCACAGATGGCCGGATGCAGCTTGTTGAAGCCGGTCTCACCGAACCGATCCTCAAGGGTGAGTTTGTGCTTCCGGATCACGTCGATTCGCTGGGAACAACGCGTCCCATCATCACCGGCAAGCGGCTTTACGTCCGCGAAGACGATCAGTTGTTCTGTTACGACGTTCGTGACGTTGTACCGGACGCAAACGTCAAACCGCGGACAATTCAACTCGAAAAGCCAGCGGTCGTCGATCCGATGATTGCCGTTGACGACAAGGAACCAGACCGGGAATTGACCGGCGGTCTCTGGCCACAATGGCGCGGACCGAACCGGGATAACATCTCGCCCGAGAAGGGGCTGCTCAAGGAGTGGCCGGAAGGCGGACCGCCATTGCTGTGGCGGGTCGATGGAGTCGGCGAAGGAATCGCGTCGGTGTCGATTGCCGACGGCCGAATCTACACGTTGGGCTATTTTGAAGGGGGCGAGTTTCTGACGGCACTCGATCAGCGCACGGCGAAGCGCGCGTGGGCGACTCGACTTGGTCCGCGCGTCAACGAGAGCTCACTCATGCGCTGGCTGAGCCAGCGGACTCCCACGCTCGATGGAGATCGGATCTATGCCATCACGTCCGGGGGACGTTTGGCCTGTTTGCATGCACCGAGCGGCCAAGAATTGTGGAGTAAGAATTATCCCGATGACTTCGGGGCGACGCGGCCGAGTTGGGGCTTTTGTGACTATCCATTGATCGACGGCGACAAGTTGATCTGTACGCCCGGAGGTCCGCAGGCGTCACTGGTGGCACTCGACAAACGGACCGGAAAGGAGATTTGGCGCAGCACGATTCCCAACGGCGGCCGATCCGCCTATGCAGCACTGATTGCCACGGAGGTCGGTGGCGTACACCAGTATGTCGCATTCCTTGGCAACGCGCTGGTTGGCGTCAGAGCGTCCGACGGTCGGCCACTTTGGAGATACGAAAAACTGTCCAATGGCACGGCCAATTCTCACACTCCCATCGCGCGCGATGACCTGATCATGACGAGCAATGGATATGGCACCGGACTGGCCCTGCTCAAACTCGTGGCCAAAGGCGAGGAGTTCGAGATCCAGGAACAATACTCAAACAGGCTCAGCCCGGATGCCTTTCAAGACAACGGCTTGATCTTGGGCGATCACTTTTTCATGAGCGTTTCGGGATCGGCGTTGCATTGCCTTGATTGGAGAACGGGCGATCGAGTTTGGGGAGCTCGCATGGGGAGTGGGAAAAGTGCAATCACGTCGGCAGAAGAACGCTTGTACGTGCGGACCAGTGACGGGGAATTGATTCTCGCAGACGCTTCTCTCAAGGCTTATGCCGAGCGCGGCCGGTTCACGATTCCCGACGCAGTGAAAGGGGTCGGCGCGACATATCCGGTCATCGCGGGGGGGCGACTCTACCTGCGCGACGACAACAAACTGTTGTGCTACGACATCCGCGACAAAGTCGCGGTGCAACCTTCAAAAACACCTCACACGATTGTATTGCCCCTCCCGGTGGGCGCGATTGGCCACGAAGTTCGCGAACGCACGCTGCGCTCGGTCTTCGTCCCGACACCACAGGACGTCGTGGAGAAGATGCTGGAGTTGGCAGCGGTCAAGAAGACGGACGTCGTCTACGATCTGGGGAGCGGCGACGGGCGGATTGTGATCACCGCGGCGAAGAAATACGGTGCGCGCGCGGTCGGTTACGAACTCGACAAGGAACTCTTGGAATCGTCGCGTACCGCGGCGACGGAGGCCACCGTTGCGGAACTGGCGACGTTCGAGAACAGGGATTTGTTTACCGCCAATTTGACCAAGGCCGACGTCGTCGCGGTGTACCTGCTGCCCGCTCAACTTGAAAAGCTGCTGCGGCTGTTGAAAGCGATGAAGCCCGGCTCGCGGATTGTTTCCCACCAGTTCCAAATTCCCGGAATTGCTCCCCACGAAACGATCCGCATCAAATCGGCGGATGATGGCCAGGACCACGCCATACATCTGTATACGCTGCCACTTCCCCCGCTGGTCCGGCGTCTCGAATGGCCGGGCAATCACATTTATCACACCGCATTTTCGCCGGATGGCAAGCTGTATCTGGGTGGAGGGGACAGTGGAACGCTGCGCATCTGGGAGATGGCCGACGGCAAACCACTGCTTGAACTTCCCGTCCCGATCGGCGTCTTTACGGTGGACAACAAGCAAATCCTGGGGCACAACGGGGGCAAGGCGATCCAGTTGTTCGACGTGAACAGCGGCAAACAAATTCGGCAATGGGAATGCCGTGAATCCGTCGTCAGCCTGGCAATCTCACCGGATGGAAAGCAGGTGGTCAGCGGTCATGCAGACCACGTTCTGCGTCTGTGGGAGTTTGCGACCGGCAAAGAGATTCGCTCGTTCGCGGGGCACACCGGAATTGCGAGCGTTGTCTTCTCACCGGATGGCCTACAGATCCTGTCTGCCAGCGTCGACAAGGCGGTGCGACTGTGGAACGTGGAGACCGGTCAAGTAATCCGAACGTATCCGGACTTTCAGAACGTGATCGCAATTCCCGGTCACGAGTTGAGATTCCAGGCTGCATTCCTTCCAGAGGGACAGATTGCCGGATTTGTCTGGGGCCAAGAGAAGTTGTTGCTGATCTGGCATGCAGAAACGGGAGAGGTCGTCCGCAAGCTTGACCTCGGCGGCGACTACCATAAAGACGCAGCCGTCAGTGCCAATGGGAAATGGCTGATTACCGCTCACGAAGACCACACGGTCCGATTGCGCGAATTAGCAACGGGCAAGGAGGTCCGCCGCTTTGAAATGTCCGACGTGTTTGTTCCGCGTGCCGTGACATTCTCGCCGGACGGGCGATTCGTGTTGGCCGGCAGCCATCGAGGGTGGATCTATCTCTGGCAAATTGATGAATGAGTAGATGTCCTTGCTAAAGCGAGAGAGACAGTGAGACCATGAATCTCCAACAATTCTTACGGGTCTTGGCCGCATTGGCCGCATCGCTGCATCTGAATGCCGCGTGCGCCGAGGACTGGACGATGTTCGGTCGTGACCGCTCTCGCAATGCGGTCAGTCCGGAAACCGTTGAACCCCCAACGGACTGGGATGTCGGCAAGTACGACGAGAAGGCGGGCCAATGGATTGGCTCCCGCAACATTCTGTGGGCCGCACGGCTCGGGAGCCAGACGTTTGGCGATCCCGTCGTCGCCGACGGCCAAGTGTGGGTCGGCACCAACAATCTCGACTGGAAGCCGGATGCCAGCGTGCTGGCCGGGTTTGCCACGCGCGATGGGAAGCCGCTGTACCGCTATGTCTCGTCCCGCTTACCGCAAGGCCTCGACTATGACTGGGCCAGTTCGGCAATGGCCTGCTCACCACTGATCGAAGGTGATCGACTGTGGTTCGTCACCAACCGATGCGAAACAATCTGCCTGGACCTGGGGCCGTTGAAGCGCGGAGAAACAAAGCCGCGTGAAGCGTGGAAGGTCGATATGATGCAGAAATTCGCCGTGAAGCCTGCCGGATCGCGGATGGCGATGTGCCATTTCTGTTCGATCACCTCATTCAAGGATTTGATCTACGTCATCACGGGCAATGGTGTGGACGAATCGTATGCGAAGATCCCGGCACCTCTGGCCCCCAGCGTGATTTGCTTCAACAAAGTCAGCGGCGAAGTCGTGTGGCAGGACAATTCGCCCGGCGCAAATATCATCGACGGCCAGTGGTCCAGTCCGCTGGTGATTGGGACGGGCGACGTGGCACAGGTGGTGACACCCCAGGGCGACGGCTGGCTGCGCTCGTTCGAGGATTTGAGTGGCAAGTTGATCTGGAAATTCGACATCAACTTCAAGACTGCGAAACTGGCGCTCGGTGGACGTGGCACGCGGAACAACATCATGGCCACGCCGGTGCTGTACGAGGGCCGCGTGTACGTCGCCAGCGGCCAATACGCCTTGAATGGCGACGGGCCGGGCCGGCTGGTCTGCCTCGACCCAACCAAGACCGGCGACATCAGTAGCGAACTCGCGGTGGACGCCGCCGGCCAATCGCTGCCCGAGAAACGCATGCAAACGGTGGACCCCGCGAAAGGCCAGCGGGCCGTACCGAATCCGAATTCGGGGCTGGTCTGGGAGTACACTCGTTCGGATCGTAACGGCAACGGCAAGACCGAATTTGAAGAAGAGTTTCACCGGACGTACGGCAATGTCGCCATCAAGGACAACCTGCTGATCGTGGCGGACGCGAGCGGGCTGGTTCACTGCCTGAACGCGAAGAGCGGAAAGCCGTATTGGTCTCATGACAGCTTCGCGTCGATCTACGGATCTGCTTTGATCGTGGGCGACAAGGTGTATCTCGCCAACGAAGATGGAAAGGTTTTTATCTTCCGCCTCTCGGCCGAGCCGCAGAAGCCGCTCGCTGAAATCGAAATGGACGGCGGCCCCATCTACACCTCGCCAATCTTCGCCAATGGCGTTCTCTATGTGGCGACGCGCAGTTGGCTGTTTGCCATCACCGCGCCTCCGCAATGATTGCAGCAGGGTCGCCAAAGCGGAAGTGACGCTCGGGATCATCAGCCCGACGCTTCCTTTCAACGTGAATGCTCGCGAGCGGGTTTGCCGGCGGCGATGTCCTCAACCGCCGCGATGGGTTACGCCGATTCAGAGTTTCTTGCTCGTCGGTCCGCCAAACCGACGCATCCAAGCCCACGATTCGACGCTTCGGTCGACCCAGACTGAAGCGTGTCGAACCTTGCGCCAGCATGGATGCATTTGCCAACGAATCGCTGGCGAAACCGCATGTTCTTCTGCGGCGGCATATCCGAGGTAGAAAAACGTTTCGCGATTGACCCGCCCGAACCTCCGGTGGCGTGTTTGATCCGAGGCAATTTCACGCGGCTTCGCCTACACAGTGTGACCGGAATCTCCACAAACGGGACATCCAGCATCGGCCGCTAAACTTTGCCGGTTTTTGCGTCATAAATACCTGAGAGAGAATCATTAGCTCCGCAAACCCTCCTTCAAAACTCATTTTGACACTGTCAAGCCGTCCTCACCGAACCCCAACACACGGTCTTCCCGACCATTTCTCACATGACTGCACCCCGTAACCAAAGGCCACCGTTGTCCGCGTTGGACTTTGATTGGCCGGGGGGGCTGTCAATCTACGAAGCACTCTCACGTTGAGGCAGTCTCAAGGTGACAAGCTCTCTTCTCCCGTACTTTGCAGGAACCAACCCATGCGACAACCGAATCGAACATCTTCTACAGAGGCAGTCCCTGTCGACGAATCTACACGCCAACTGACCAACGCGCAACGTACGTTCGCCGATGTCGTGGGCGGGGAACTGGCCCGGCTTTGGAACGAGCAGCAGACTATGGTGTCTGGCGACTCCGAGCACAGCTCTTGTCAAAAGCCAACTCGACGTCTGCCAAAAGGGTAACACCACCTCGATGAAGCGATCGCAGTTATCAATTAATTCAAATACTCAAAGCCGACTGGAGACATCCTGGCCCGGCTGCTTCGAACGAGCGTGAAATAGGTAACTGCTCTCGCCGCCGGATCAGCGTCAAGATCACCGGCGAAATCGCCGCCGCGATCTGCTTGGCTTCCGGCGAGCCTGCCTTGGGTTCCAGTCATCGCGATCGTCGTTTGACTGATAGCCAGAGAGGTCCCGGTCCGCGTCAACGTCTTCGTCCGTATCGAGAACACTCTCCGAAATGATCGGCGCTCCGTGTTTCTGCACACAATCGGCCTTTCGGCGATTCTCCGTCATTTCAGAGGACCACTGGAGAGCCTGCAAGAACGCCCGCCAGGGGCGATCATCACCCGCTTCGCATTCTTCGAGATCAGCCAACGTCGGCAGCAGCAAGCCGAGCCGATTGTGCAGCATGATAGGGGCGAGTCCCCCGGTCCACGGCTGACTGTCGTACCAAAGCCCGAAGATGCGCCGCTCCTGATCGGTCAGCGCAGGTTCAATCGCCTGTCGTACTGCCTGCATCTGCATTCGTACGCATTGGCTGACGTAGCCAAACGACCGCCACAAGAGATCAAACAGGATGAATCGCACTCGTTGACGCGAGACGGGGCCG
>JAYTIB010000725.1:0-8887 GCA_043732205.1 Schlesneria sp.
GTTCTTGCGAACTCAGCGACAGTTTCGACAATCGGGAAAAGCCCCCCTCACCCTAGCCCTCTCCCCCGAAGACGGGGGAGAGGGGACCGGCCGAGGCTATTGCTGCGACGCGCGCCGCAGGAGCGTCTTGTCCGTGTCGTTCAAATCCTCAATGCGCTTTTCGAGGTCGCTCTTCCAGTCTTCGAGACTCTGGATGTCTTTCGCATAGTCCTGCATGCGGCGGACAAGCTTGAGGTAGTGCTCTTCGTCGGCCCGACGGGACTCGCCAAAGATCATTCCGTGCGTGTAGGCAAAGTCGAGGAACTCTTCGACGGTGCCGCCGGGAAAGCTCCGGACCTTGAAGTCACTGGGAGTGCTCTTAAACCGCTCGGCCGTGGCCCGCACGGTTTCCAGATACCGGATGGCATCCAGCAAGTCGCGATGGATCTGAGTCTTCTTCCCGGCATCGGTCATCGTGGGGTCGCCCGGTGTGGCCGACCGCTTGCTGTTGATCTTGGCCATGAGATTCTCGATGGCCTTGTCGAAGGATTCGGCGGTTTCCTGAAACCGCGGTGTCTGGTCGCGACTGGCGGCAGAACTCAGCAGACCCACGTATTCATTGCGCACTTTGTTAAGGCTCTGGGTGTCGGATCGCCAGTGTTGCAGCACGATGGTGGGCCACTCCAGTTCCAGCGGCATCTCGTTGAGACGGGTGATGACTTTCGATCCCGCCGAGGTCGCAGGACTCATGCGATAGTGATGCGCTTCGTCTGCCGTGATTTTGTTGTCGTTGTTCAGGCTGGGAAAGACCGCGCTGGTGGCATTGGCCTGTGCGCGAAGCCTGCGGTAATGAGCCAGCGGGCCGAACACTCGCAACAGGGCGTTGAGTCCCTCGCCTTTCATGATCGCCGCCATCGAAGCCTGATCGTTGTTGATCACCCAGCGGTTGGCCTGGAGTTTCGCACGCACTTCCGCCTTGGCGGCGGCAGGCGGCACGAACCGTGGCTTGATGGGGTCCGGGAGAACCTCGCTCAATGCCTCGCGCTCTTTCACGAGGTCCTGACGTTCCTTGTCAATCCGCACTCGTTCGTGGGTGATCCAGTCGAGGCGGACTCTCTTGGCCTCGGCCGACTCTCGTTCTGACCCCAGAAGGTCACGAATCAGATCCGAAAGCTGTTCCTTGTCAATTGCGGAGACGCCGCCGCCGCAGAACCGCAGCAGGGACAGACTCAGGCAGCCGACGAGAAGCAGCTTGCGAACAGACATGAGCAGGTTCCTTTGGAAAGGATGTGGATCAGGGGTTTTCCAGAGCACGTTGCAGGGCCTCGGTCCAGACGACGGACAAGTCGGGCAGGGACATGCCGACAATTTTCTGCTGTTCATCAAGCAGCAGGCCGCCGCGTTCGAGGGGCTTGGTGGCATCCGGGGATTTCAGGTAATGCCGACGTTGAAGGTGTTCGAGAACCGCCTTCTCTGTTTCGCGGCGCGTGAATGCGGGAATCCCCGGGTCATACTCATGGATGGGAAATCCATGGAGACCGCGAACCGCCTTCGCATTGGGGAAACGAGCGAATGACAAATGACGGAAGGTTTTTCCCAGCGCACGAAGACGTTCAATTTCGTTGCCATCCACTCGCTGCCATTGCTCACGGGCCGGTGAGAGCAGATAGGCGGGCGTCTTCAACCGCAGGATGGAAATCTCGGGACAACCGGGTGGCGCGTGGATCTCCGCAACTTCGATCTCGGTTCCCTGGATGACGCAAGCCTGGCGCAAGACACCTTGCCGCTTCAGCGCGACGATCAATTCGGACAGGACATCGCCCAGCTTTCGCGGAACGACCACCGTCCGTTCATTCCACAGCCAGCCCATGCCAAGCACCTGCGCAGCATCGTCGCTGGCCAGGTTGCCAATCCCGACCAACACGAGAAGCTCACCCGGATTGACGGACTGCGGCGGCGATTCCTCAAGGGGCTTCTTCTCCCGCAGATCCGTTGGCACAACCGTGGAATCGTCCGTGACTTTCTTCGGTGCGCGCGGCCAGAGTCCCCAGACCACGACGATCAAGACCAGCGAAACCAGTCCGCCGCCGATCCGGCTGAGCAGTTTCACGCGATCCGATTGCGGTCCCATTCCCAGTTGGGATTCCGTCGCGATCACGGGGACTTTGCCGGACGCTGTCGGAGCGGTGGGTGGAAGCGGAATCGGAGTTCCCGACGGAAGCGTGATCGGCGTGATGGTGGGACTGGATTTGAAGATCAATTCGGGGCCGGTCTCGGTCAGTCGGATGGCATCGCCGGGACACGAGTAAATGCGGAACCGCTTGGTTTTCCCGACAACGATTTCGCAAAGTTTGCGTAGTTTCGTTCATACCTCGCGCGGCCTTCGATGCGACGTCTCTTTAGTTGGAGTCCTGGTGAGCCGGGCGGCGTAAGCCCCCGGACTCTTCACGACAGGGGTCCGGGGGCTTACGCCGCCCGGCTCACCAAAAATGTCTCATCGAGGACGCACTGCAAACTGACCCGCGGCTGATTCATCGCGCCACTGTGAACCACTGTTGCCGCGAATGTATACTCCGCCTCCCTGCGTCTAAGTCTTCGATTTACTATTACCACCAAGTCAAATCCATGTCGTTGACCCCGCCTGTTCCGCCTGACGATGCATCGGGATCGATTACCGTGCTGTATCAGCAATGGCGGGAGGGGATTTCCGATTCGCTGAACCAACTGATTTCCCGGTTTTGGCCGCGGCTGCTGGCGCTGGCCCATTCCACACTGCACGGGCGCGTGCAACGGGTGGCCGACGCCGAGGACGCGCTGCAAAGCGCCATGATCAGTTTCTGGGAGGGGGTGGCACAGGGTGGTTTCAATAATGACATGGACCGCGAAGATTTGTGGAATGTCCTGGGGCTGATCACGGTCCGCAAAGCCATCAAGCTGCAGGAACGAGAACGAACGCAAAAACGTGGCGGCGGTCAGGTCGTCACGGGACTTCCCCTGGAGCAATCCCCCGCACAGCCCCCGTCGAAGGTCTGGATTTGATCTGCGAGGAACTGCTGCAGATGCTGACTCCGGAACTGCGCGCGTTCGCACTCCTGCGGCTGATGGCCCACAAGAACCGAGAGATCGCCGAAGAAGTGGGATGCACCGAGCGCAAGGTGGAACGCAAGCTCCAACTCATTCGAGCCGAATGGGAAAACGAGGTCGGCCTGTGGACAACCTGACGCAGGTTGCGAATTCGTCGACGAAAACCAAAAAAGACGTTTCCGATAGAAGGTGAGCCGGGCGGCGTCAGCCCCCGGACTCTTGCGATTGCAGCTAGGAATCCGGGGGCTGACGCCGACCGGCTCACCTGATTCGGACTTTTGTCGGTCACGTCAATACCAGGTTTTGGCCGGGCCGAAGAATTCGCATTCCAGTTGATAGACCGGTTGCAATCCTGTTTCGTCGACGGTCGGTTCGGCACGGAACACACCCGCCACGGCCACCAGTCCGGTTTGGAACCGGGCGGATTGCTCGCCCTTCATCTGGATCAGAATCATATCGGCGGTATTGGGCTGCCCACCGAAGCAGCAAACCCCGTTATCCCGGCAGAGCACGAACGAGGTCAGTCCCTCCATCCGTTTCGTGGGGTACATGTACCCCTTGATCATCACTTTCTGATCGACCAGCTTCTGAACGTCCGGGTGGATGCCGAGCCGGCCCCCTTCATTCGAGAATCCCTTCTTGGAGATGTCGGCTGAAAAATTGACCCGCTCAAATCCCGGTGGCACTTCAGTCGCGAAACTGTAGACATGCATTGCCGCGAACGAAACGGTCAGCACCGTTTGCGAGCAGAAGCTGACCATTGCCAGCGCGCCCCCGCTCAGACCGCCACCCGAGGCCCGAATCTGCCGCCACGCGATCAACCCCAGCGAGGCGCCAACTACCGGGATGACCAGCAGTTCCGCCATCACAGCGGCGACCAGCGACAGAAACACAAACCCCAGGCTGATCGGAACCAGCAGGGGAATGGGCCGGTACAGGAATTCCTGCCCTTCATACGCACGGTCTGACAGCGAATTCAAAGTGGCTTCTTCCACAACGGACATGATCGATCGCCTTCGTCGGAATGGGTCTGACCACAAACATGGTGATGCGGAAACTCAAGGAAGTCCAGCCGCGCCCTCCAATCTTACCACGGCGCGCGGGCTGAAAGCCCGCCGCACATATGACCCGCGCGCGGAATGACCCGGCTGGCGGGGAACCTACGTCAGATTCTGCCGGTCTGTTGGTTCCGGGCCGTGATCCACGCGGCCATAACCGCCGGATTTCACGGTGGAACGGGCGACAAAACCGGTTGCACGGCAGTTGCTGCCGGAAACTGTGCCGGATTGAAAAAAGCCGCGATGCCGTACGTCAAACGCCGGTGAATCGTCTTGACCCTTCGTTCCGATTTTCACTATCACTCGCCCCACTCTCCCCCATTTTCAAAGCATTTCAGACGGCTCCCATTCGGGAATTTCGGGCCCGGTTTCCGGTTGCCCAATTCAATATGTTCTTGTGACAAGTCGACGGCCTGCCGCCCAACACCGGGCGTCATTCCGTTGGAAACAAGGGTCGACGCATCGTCAACGCCGGACCTTTAGGAGGAAGCTACCTTGGGTAGAATCATCGGACTGATTGGTTGCACATGTCTGGTCATCGCCGCACTGCGATTGACCAACCTTCAGCACACGGATCACACGCTGAAGGGTGGCGAGGAGCGGTTGCCTGTCGGCGGACGTGTGTCGCCACGGGAACACTACAAGCTCGGCAGGGAAATGTACCTGCGGGGCCGGTACCGCGATGCGGTCCAGCATCTCGACGCCGCCATGGCGACGACTGCCGGACTGACCGGCACTGAACGCCGCCAGGCCGACGACTACCTCGGCCGGGCTCGATCCCGGTTGCAGGCCGCCGCCGACGGGTCGACGGTGCGGGGCCAGTCCGATGCCGCGTGGGAAGAAGCCCCGTCCGAGGCGGCACCCTCCGGCCTGCCCGCGCATCTGATGGACGCCACACGGAACCGCGTCGACAAGCTGCTGGGCCAGGCCCAGGCGGCGTTGAAGCGCGGTGACCGTGCCGAGGCCCTGAAGTTGGCCAACCTCGCGAACAACGTCGCCAAGGGTGCGGAGTTGACATTCGCCAAGAATGAATTGACTCCGGTCGCCTTCTTGGCACGGCTTCAAGGTCCGAACGCGGCCGCAGTGACGAATGCGGCGGTTCCCGACTGGGCGAGTGACGACGTCTCAGTGGGGAATGCTGCGCCCGCCTCACGCGGCACCATTCAACAGACCGGAGCCGAGGCCGAAGAGCCTCTCGATGAATTCCCGATCCACGGACCAGCCTCCGGCAAACAGGCGACGACAGCCCAACGCCCGGCCGCTCCCAGCAAGCCGTTGTCCGCTGAGGAGCAAGCGGCCGCGCTGATTGCACAGGCCCGTCAAGATTTTAAAGCGGGACGCTATGAAGAGGCACGACGCAAGACGCTCGCTGCCGATGAGTTGGACGTCACGTTCTCCCTGTTTGAAGATCGCCCCGAATTGTTGCTGGCTGACATTGATCGCGTGACCAACACGACGACGTTCGCCAATGCCACCAACAAGTCCAAGGCGGCTTCGCAGGCCGTCGCGACACAGGGACAAGCGGGTACTCAGCCAGCCGCCGCCAAAGATTCCAAGAAGCAACAGGCCGTGCGACTGCTGGATCTCGCCCGCCGGGAAATCACCAACGGCAATCTGGAAGCGGCCCAGGCGAAGGCCGAACAGGCGGCCCAATTGAATGTCGCGTATGGACTGTTTGAAGACATGCCGGAACTCGTCCTGAACGATGTCGCCGCCCGTCGGGCTTCCGAGGGAATCGCCAACGGCAACACTCCCACCGTGAGCCCCGCTTCTGCAACCTCACCGGCCGCGAAGCCGCAGGCGCTGGCCCTGCTGGCCAAGGCCCGACAGGCATTGACCGAAGACCGCGTCGACGAGGCGCGCCAACTGGCCATCGAAGCCGAACGATTGAAGGCTCCGTACAACCTGTTTGACGACCGCCCCGATCTGGTTCTGGCCGATGTGGCCCGCACCACCAAGCGCGGTCCGGTCACGGCCGGTGCTCCGGTCAGTGCGGTGAGGACTTCCCCGAATGTCGATCAGCGCGCACCGCTCAATACCATTCCCGGTGATGTGCGGCTCCGCTCCACGCAACTCACCGGAATCTCGGGTAAGACCACACCGCTCAATACCGTTCCCGATGATGCGGCTCAAACCGCCAACGTCATCAACACCATTCCCACCAACCTCAGCAACACCATTCCCATCTTCACCACCATCCTCAGTGATGGCATCGACAACACGGCGAACGTGAAATTGGACGCCAGGCCGAACGACAACACGGCGAACGTCAACACGGCCGCGGCCCGGCAGAACCTGTCACCCGCCCAGATCCAGGCCGTCGAACTGCTGCGGCAGGCGCGACAACTGATCAAGGCGGGACGGCATGAAGAAGCGCGGGCCAAGGCCGATGAGGCGGAACGGATGAACGTGACGTTCCCCGTGTTCGCAGACCGACCCGACCTGGTGCTCGCGGATCTGGATGCCAAGCTGGGCAACACCAATGTCGCCTCGCGTCCGACAACCAAGACGATCGTGGCCGCCAGCGGATTCGATGCCGCGCCGGTTGATCCCAACGCCAACCCGTTCGCTCCGGACACGACGACCGAAGAACCCGTTCGTCGTCCCGCCGGTCGCAACTTCGGCAGCGTCACGCAGGCGGACTCGATCAGCGAGATCAATCCGTCGGGTGCTTCCGCAAGCGATCTCTACAACCGCGGCATGAGTGAATTGAACCGTGGCAACCGTCAGGCGGCCTATGCCCAGTTCCTGGCCGCCCATCAGTCGGGGCAGAAGCTGGACTACGTCAAGACTCAGCGGCTGCAAGACTACCTGCGGGAACTGGCTCCGCGGACGAATCGTTCCGGCATCCAGTTGACGAAGGGGCAGGTCTCGGACACCGACATCGCGATGCTGCCGGAAGGCGAACAACCCGCGCCGCTCGACACCGCCCAACAAGAGCAGATGATCCGGTTCGACCGGATTCGCAGTGAAGTGTTGAACTCGGTCTTCAAGGCCGAACGTCTGCGGGCAACCGATCCCGAGGCCGCGTTGACTTTGGTCGATCAGGCGATGTCCAAGGTGGAAGGGGCGGACCTGTCCGAAGAATCCGCCGCCTCGCTGATGAAGCAGCTCAACAAGACCCGCTCGGGACTGCAGAATGAAATCGTCCGGCAGCAACCGAACCTGGAGATGAAGAAACGCAACGACGAGGTCAAGAATCAACTTGAAAAGACGGTTCAAAACGATGTGCGGATCGAGCAGGAGTTCGTCAAGCTCGTCGATGAGTTTAACGATCTGTACAAGCAGCGGCGGTTCGCCGAAGCGGAGGTTGTCGCCAAGAAGGCGATGGAGATGAATCCGAAGGATCCGACGGCGGTCACGATGTTCCATAAGTCCCGGATCTCCCGCAATGTCGACTTCAACAAGAAGTTGAAACTCGACAAGGAAGACATGTTCGTTGACGTGTTGAACGACGTGGAGAATGGCTTGCGCAAAAGCGTGGGTGACGGCCATGAGATGGTCTACGGCGAAAAGTGGAAGGGAATCAAGGAGCGTCGCAATGGACGATACCGCCCGGACAACCGCAAGCGGGGCGAAGCCGAACTGAAGATCGAGCAAAGCCTCACCAAGCGGATCTCGCTGCATGAGGACAAGGTGCCGCTGGGCGAAGTCATCAACAAGATCCGGGCGATCGCCGAGATCAACATCGTGCTGGACACGCAGGGGCTCGAGGAAGAGGCCGCCAGCACCAACAGCCTGGTGTCGATCGAAGTCGACGGCATCTCGGTGAAGAGCGCGCTGAATCTGATCCTGACGCCCAACAACCTGGCCTTCATGGTCGACAACGAAGTGCTGAAGATCACCAGCCGCATGCGGCAACAGGGCGAGCTGTCCGTCTCGACGTACTCCGTCGCAGACTTGGTGATTCCAATCCCGGACCCCTCCAGTCAATCCACCGATCCCTTCGGCAACGTGAATCCGTCGGGCTTCGGCGGTGGACAGATGAGTGTTCCGGCCAGTGGACAGGGATTCGGACAGGTGGGCCAGAACCAGGCCGGCCAGTTTGATCCGTCCAGCCCGGGCCGTCGTCAGCAGGGCCACAACATGGACCCGGACTTCACCGCGCTGACGGAGTTGATCACCTCCACGATCGCACCCGACACCTGGGACCAGGTGGGTGGCCCGGCCTCGGTCCGGATTCACCCCACCACACTGAGCCTGGTGATCCGCCAGACCCAGAAGATCCACGAGGAGATCACCGATCTGCTCGATCAGTTGCGCCGCCTGCAGGATTTGCAGGTGACGATTGAAGTCCGCTTCGTGTCGGTCAGCGACCGGTTCTTTGAACGCATTGGGATCGACTTCAACTTCAACATCCAGCCGACCACCGGTCTGGCGAAGGTCGACAACACGGGACTTCCGCTGCAAACCTTCGGCTCGGTCAACCTGCCGCAGTTCGGCCAGGCGGCAGCACAGGCCGGACAGCAACAGGGCCAGCAGCAACAGGGACAACAGCAGCAGGGACAACAACAGCAGGGTGCCGCCGCTGCCGGCTTCTT
Organism: Schlesneria sp.; assembly: GCA_043732205.1. Taxonomy (GTDB): domain Bacteria; phylum Planctomycetota; class Planctomycetia; order Planctomycetales; family Planctomycetaceae; genus Schlesneria. The sequence continues at coordinate 8,663 of JAYTIB010000725.1, forward strand.
CGGTGCCGGCCCACGGTTGAACCTGTTCAACAATCCCAACAATCCCTCGGTCGTCGGGATGAGTAACCCGACAACGTTCAGCCGGGATCTGACCGTGCCGTTCCACCAGGGTTCGTTTGCAGTCGGTGTGCCAACCTTCGGCAACTACAATCCGCAGGCGGGCATGGAAATGGGACTGGCGATCCTGAGTGACATCGAAGCGTTCTTCTTCATCCAGGCCGCCCA
>JAYTIB010000726.1:0-3406 GCA_043732205.1 Schlesneria sp.
TCGTCACGGTAGTCTTTGAGCAATTCCAGATACGGCGAGAACTCGTAGTCCTTGCCCGCTTGTTCGGGGAAAAAATTGGTGGGGTGCAACCCCAGCGGCGTGCAGATGCAGACCATGCGGCGCGGCACCGCGGGTGCTTTTTCGCCGGCTCGCGCTCGCGGCAGAAAATAATCGAGCAACGGCAGGGCCAGCGTGACACTTGCAGCGCGGAGGAATTGGCGGCGATCAGTTCTCATGGACGATCCCTTCAATCGGTTGAATGGCACAGCTTACTGGTCTAGCAGAACGATGGGGGCAGGATGATGGGAGAAAATGGAATGAGTCATCGCGTTTGTCTTCATCGTCCTGCCCCCATCGTTCTGCCACTTCGCTGGCTCACGACTTCAGAACAGGCGTGGCAGGCCGTGAGGCCACCGCTTTGTCCGTGTCGGGTTCAACCGTCGCTGAAGCGGCCCGTTGACCGACGACTTGGCGAAAGGCCAACACGATGTCTTCGGGGCCAACACCACGATCGATCAATTCGCGGTCCCATTCGACTTCCGTGTCGTTCCTGAGGAGTTGCACCGTCTTGCCACGGACGGTGAAATGGACGAGACACGAATGGATGAATCGCCCGTCTTTCCAGCCGGAGCGAATAATTTGGTAATGCCCGTGTTCCGGGTCGGTCACGGCTTCGATGGATGTCCCGTCGTGTGGCTTCCAATCGGCGGCGTACTGCTCAACCAATTCCTGCACTGTGCGGTCGTATTGCTTCAATCGATCCATTGGAGAATCTCCTCACTTTGTGGATCATAAACCAGGAGTTTGATCCGATGTGTCTGAATGATTTCCTGAACGTCGGGTTCTTGAAAGAAACCCGCAAACGCTTCCACGGGAATTGCGAGATAGAGCGTTCGTTCCGGCATGGTTTTCCCAATCACATGCCGATAGTTGAGAAACTGTCCGACGGCCGTGTGAAACTCGGAAACGTCGGAACTCCCTTGGAACGACTTGATTTCGACAGCGATCCGACGCTCCTTGCGTTCTGCCGCCAACAGCTTCTCTGCCGCCAAATCAATCCCCACTAATTTGCCGGCAAAATCCAAGGTGAGCGGATCGTCTGTGACCACCCATTCGTCCTTTTGGAGGGCATGCACGACCTCCTGATGATGCGTGTCTCGACGCGACATGCAATGGCCTTCGCTTGAGTCTGTTCCGTTTGACTGAATTGGGTTTACCGCTCGATTGGTGAATCAACGTCTCATTCCGGTTTTGGTTTGTCAATCGGCTGGAAGGCCCAGCTTGCGGCGTTTGAGGTGGCGCTGTTTGGATTCACTTCAATTCATTTGTCGCTGATGTCATTCAAATCACGCGAACGGTTCTGGCGAGATAGTCGATCTCCAATCGCCGTTCAACAAGTAGAGCGACACCGAGCAAGCATGTGGTGCCAGGCCCGATCATGACGCGCACTTGGATGGTCTCGCCGAACCACGGAAATTGGACCAAGAATGTCGGGTAAGCGTGCTGATCCTCCGTGGCCAAGTCGGCTTGGACAATCCCGGCTGGAACGGCGTTCGTCGGATCGAAGAATGCATCGCCGATCACCAGGGCACCGTTGAAACCGGTGTCGATGAGAAAATCGAGCGGGCCTTGACCGAAATCGACGGTCAAATAGGCGGCGCTAAACTCGTCCAAGAAGCCGTCCACGAGTTGCTGCTCCTCCGATGCGAACGGCACCGCCCCCACCGATGCGGAAAATGTAAACCGGCTTCGATCCGAATCGCTGCCGAGCAGCCACATCCACTTCTCGAAAGTCACGGCCTAGCACGTAGTCGCCAGACTCTGGTTCCAGCGCGATTACGTCTCCAAAGTTCGTGGCCTCCAATTGAGCTCGCCAGCGATCTTCGTAAACCTGCTTCGCAGTGTCCAAGAAAGTTTGTTGCTGCGGATTCAACTTGGGGGCCATGAAAAAACTCCTGCGATTTCGGAATCAGAATTGTCGCCAGAGATTCTGAATCACATGCATGTAGCCGCTTTGGACTCTATCGTACTCGCAGAAGGCACAACGTGAAAACCACCGACACTCTGGCGAGCGTGGCTACATTACTTGTTTTGAAACAGCGCGCTCTGCACGATCTCGTGGAGGAGCGAGCGAAAGCCGTAGTTCTTTTCGCGGACTTTGGCGACGATGGCGTCGATCTGGGGAGCATCGGTGGATGTCGGGGCTGCGCCGGTGGCGTAGCTGAGCAGTTTCTCGGCCAGAGCGCGGGTCAGTTGGTCTTTGTCGTTCAGAAGCAGTTGCTTGTATTCGTCGATGTTTTGAAATCGTCGGCCATCCGGCAGGACGTCGGCGGCGTCGACCGGTGGGCCGTTCAAGTAGCGGACTCGGCGGCCGTTGATGGTGACTGGTTCACCCTCGTTGATTTTTCGGTAATGGTCCCGCCAGCCGCCGATGACGTCGAAGTTCTCCAGGGCGAATCCCGGTGGATCGATTTTGACGTGGCAGCTTGCGCACTCGCCGATCTGCCGATGTTTGGCCAGTTGATCGCGGATCGTCGTGGCACCGCGAATGTCGGGCTCGACGGCCTCAACATCCACTGTTGGCTTCGGGGGCGGCGTCCCCAGGATGCGGTCCAGCACCCACGCTCCGCGCAGGATCGGCGAGGTGGTGGTGCCGTTGGCGGTCACCTTGAGCACAGCGGCCATTGTCATGACTCCGCCCCGATGGCTTTCAGGCGGCAGCGACACCTTGCGGAACTCCAGGCCATCCACGTCCGGGATGCCGTAGTGCTTGGCCAGCCGCCCGTTGAGCATCGAGAAGTCGGAGGCCACGAAGTTGGTCAGGCTCAGGTCGTGCTGCAACACTTCGTCGAAGAACAGCAGCGTCTCCTTGACCATCGAGACCTTGAGGATGTCGTCGTACTCGGGATACAGCATCCGTTCGGGCATCGTGGAGTCGATCGCGCGGAGGCTCAGCCATTGGCCGGCGAAGTTCTCGGTGAAGGCTTTGGCCTTGGGATCTTTGAGCATTCGCTCGACTTGTGCGCGGAGCGTGTCCCCCTGACGCAGCTTTCCTTTTTCGGCAAGCTGCAGCAACTCATCGTCGGGCATCGAACTCCACAGGAAGTAAGACAGGCGGCTGGCCAGCGCGAAATCGTCGAGTGCCGTAGCCACGTTCGCCAGAACGTGGGGCTTTTGCGCGTCGTCCCACGTTCTGGCGAACGTGGCTACAGGCTTCTCGCGGAGAAACAGGAAATGCGGTGAGACCAACACCGCCTTGAGGCCGACGCGCATCGCCTGCTCGAACGAGTATTTCTGATCAAGCTTGGCCTGGACGCGGGCGAGAAACGGCTTGAGATCGTCGTCAGTTACCGTTCGACGAAATGCGCGGCGCGTGAAGTCGCGGAGGATTCGCTCGGCATCGACC
>JAYTIB010000727.1:0-3403 GCA_043732205.1 Schlesneria sp.
GATCGCGGTCAACGTCGGATCGATGGGGGCCAGGGGTGAGACCAAGTTCAACTTTCAGAACGGCGAAGTCTACGGCTGGAAGATGGAGATCCACGGCACTGAAGAACGGCTCCTCGATTCCGTGCTGCCGCACGAGATCAACCACACCATCTTCGCCAGCCACTTCCGCCGGCCACTGCCGCGCTGGGCCGATGAAGGCGCCGCCTCGCTGATCGAAAACGAATCCGAACGAATGCGACTCCGCAAGATCCACGATCAGGTCATGCACACGACGCGCAAGATTCCGCTCAGGACATTGCTGGAGATGAAGAACTACCCCAGCGACAACCAGCAGGTGCTGACCCTGTACGCCGAAGGACATTCGCTGGCCGACTACCTGATCCAGCGCAGCGACAAGCCGACGTATTTGAAGTTCCTGCAACTGGCCCACGAACGCGACTGGAACCACGCCCTCAAGACCTACTATCGGTTCGACAATGTGGAAGCCTTGGAAAAGGTCTGGGACGAATGGGTGGTCGCCGGCAGTCCGCCGCGAACCTCGCCCAAGGGGACACTGCTCGCCGACAACGCCCGACCGGCACCGAAGAAGTCAGACACCAAGAAGTCGGACACCATTCGCGCTCAGTCCGACGATCTGGAACCGTCACCCCGCGGCGAACAGTCCGGCGAATTCAAACTGGCACTCAATCCCCAGCCACGCCGACTCAGCCGCCAATCCCTGGAACTGCCGCTGCTGACCCAGCCCGCCGAAGCAGGGGCCGCCCGCGTTCCGCACGACCGGTTGGTGCGCCCGGTCTTCACCAAGTAACGGGCTGTGCGGCAACAACGTCCGAGCGTTGCACACCGCGAAGCGACCGTTGTCCGGTGGCCGCGATTCGACAGTCTTCCTCATTCGCGCTCCTTTTGATTCGCGCGGAAATCGTTTTGGTCCGCGCGAATCAATAGGAGCGCGAATGGGAAGGCGAAGCCGAAATGCCCGAACCCCGGCAAGGAGACACCGCTCGCGTTGCGACTCACCGTGCATCTCTCGGAATTAGAGAATGCACAGCCGCTAAGGCGAGCGGCATGTGAAGCTTTACCCACCTACAAGCACGACGCGCAAGCGAGTATGTCCGAAAACCCACTCGCTTGCGCTGCGTGCTTGTATGCCTGATTCTGCCGCTCGACCAACTTTTGCCCTGAACCACACGACCCAAGTGATCGCTCTCCTTCGTCGCTCCCCTTTCCCGGAATCTTCCGTCAGAATCGTGGTTTGGACGCCCCACCACATTCGCGACACCGAGGGAGATCCCTGATGAACGTCTACGAGCTTCAATCGATCGGAAACCTGGACGGACTGGTCCATGTGGACCGGCCGCATCCCGAACCGGGGCCGGGCCAGATCGTTGTTCGCGTGCGCGCGGCGTCGCTCAACTATCGCGATCTGCTGGTGGTCAACGGCGCGTATGGCAGGATCTCACTGCCGCTCGTCCCTCTGTCGGATGGGGCCGGTGAAGTGACCGTCGTCGGAGACGGAGTCACCCGTTGGAAGACCGGCGATCGCGTGGCGGCGACGTTCTTTCCCGACTGGATCGCCGGCGACATCGCGCCGGAACGAACCAAGGCGGCCCGCGGTGGTGGAGTGACCAACGGCATGCTCGCCGAATTCGTGGTGTTGTCAGAACACGCCGTGGTCCGCATCCCCGGTCACCTGTCGTTTGAAGAAGCGGCCACGCTGCCGTGTGCGGCGCTCACCGCCTGGAACGCGCTCGTGGAGCAGGGTCGCGTGAAATCCGGCGACACCGTCGTGCTGCTGGGGACCGGCGGCGTGTCGTTGTTCGGTCTTCAGTTCGCCCGGATGCACGGTGCGCGAACCATCATCACCTCCAGCAGCGATGAAAAACTCAACCGCGCCCGCGCGCTGGGGGCGGACGAGACGATCAACTACCGTACCACTCCGAACTGGGAGGAAAGGGTGCTGGAACTGACGGGCGGGCGCGGAGCCGATCATGTCCTGGAAGTCGGCGGTGCCGGAACGTTTTCCAAATCGCTGCGTGCCACCCGGCCCGGCGGTCACGTCGCGCTGATCGGCGTGCTCGCCGGTGTGTCGACGGAACTGAAAGTCACCGACATCCTCATGAAGAGCCTGCGCGTCCACGGAATCTTCGTCGGTCATCGGGACATGTTCGAAGCGATGAACCGCGCGATCGGCCAGCACCAATTGAAGCCCGTGATCGATCTCGTCTTCCCCTTCGCGAAGGCCCGGGCCGCCTACGAATACCTGCAAAGCGGACAACACTTCGGCAAGATCGTGATCGGCATTGATGCCTAGTACTGTAGTCCCGTCGCTCCGCCGACGGGACGTCCGGTCGGCGGAGCGACCGGACTACAGTAACGTCACCCGAATCTTGTCGCCTGACGAAGCACCACCAGCCATCCTCCCGACTCGAAAGTTCATTCATGAAACCCGTCAGCAACGAAACCGTCCTGCAGCAGTTGAAGTGGCGTTACGCCACCAAGAAGTTCGATCCCACCCGGCGGATTCCGGACGAAGACTGGTCGACGCTGGAACAGTCGCTGGTGCTGACCCCCTCGTCGTTCGGACTGCAGCCGTGGCGGTTCATCGTCGTCACCGATCCCGACACCAAGGCCAAGCTGCCGCCGATTTCGTGGGGACAGCGGCAGGTCGTCGAAGGGTCGCACGTCGTGGTCTTCGCGACACGGCAAAATCTCTCGGCCGATGACATCGACAAGTACGTGGCCCACACGGCCACGGTGCGCGGTTCCACCGTCGAGTCTCTGGCCGGATTCCGCAAGATGATGATCGGCGCGCTGCACGGCGGCAGCATCAACCTGAATCACTGGGCCGCGCTGCAGGTGTACATCGCGCTCGGTCAGTTCATGGCGACCGCCGCCATGATGGGGATCGACACCTGCCCGATGGAGGGGATCGAACCCGCCAAATATGACGCGCTGCTGGAGCTACCCGAGCACGGCTACGGCACCGTCGTCGCCTGCGTCGCGGGTTATCGCGCGGCGGATGACAAGTACGCCCAAGTCCCCAAGGTCCGGTTCCACGTGGACGATGTGATCATTCGAGTCGGTTCGTAAGGCTTGGCAGAACGATGGGGGCAGAACGATTTGGACCGATGGATGACAAGTCATGCAGACCAAGAATGCGGGCATCACTCACAGCTTGTGAATCTTTGTAGCGTGGGTTTCAACCCACGCCAGATGTCGCACCGCGTCGGCTAAAGCCAACGCGACATCTTGTGCTGGACCGCCATTGAACTTGAAGGATTCACACGCTCTCACAGCATCCTGTGCCTCGCGCTCGTCCGTCATGACTGGTTCTCTTGATCGTTCTGCCCCCATCGTTCTGCCACTCACTCCTTGTGCTTCGCCAACCGGCCGTGGATCACCA
>JAYTIB010000728.1:0-8876 GCA_043732205.1 Schlesneria sp.
CCGGCATCAGGGACGGAATGTCATTCGCGCGCATCATCGCTTGGTCCACCGTGGTTCCGTTGGCAATCGGAGGCTGGGCGCTTGTCTATTGCATTGCGAAGGCGCGGCTTGCCGCAGGTTCGTCGACGACCGTGGGTGACGACGTCGTTGTTCTGGGCTATGTCACGACCACCGCCGCGACTTTGATGTCGGGGCTTGCCACGATCTTTGTGCGGCGCGAGCCCGTGGCGTTGCGTGCATTGCCCGTCACCGCTCTTCTTGTCTGTGGCACCGCGCTCGGCTGTTGGTCCTGTCTGCATTTGTCGGGCGTCATCCTTCCGTATTCGGCAACAACGAAAAAGATGACGTCGCCTGAACGATGACGCGCCGCCATGAATGAGACATTTCCACGTTTAGCCCCAACGCCATCGGCGTGGGCGCGAATGGGGGCAACGCGACGCTCGCGCCCACGCCGATGGCGTTGGGGCTAAACGTCTCACTTGTGGCCGCGTGGAGTAGATGACGCGCCACCTCGCTGTGCCTGGGCGTCATCAATGGCTCGTCTCAGACAGCCCTCGCACAAGCATTGCGAGTCTTCTCCAACGGGCAGGACGGCGGGCAGGTCCATGCACCAGCAGCGACTCTTGCCCTGCGAAACGTCGCACACAAACGACTGCCCGCAACCAGGGCAGACTTGCGTCACCGCCGGGGAATCACCGTCACGACATGGGCTCACCTTGTCATTCATGCCCGGCATCATAACCGCACGACACCGCGCCGTCTCGATTGTTCAACGATCGCTGATTTCGCGGATGACGCGGATATACGAAGTCTCTGATCCGCACCATCTGCGTGATCCGCGGGGGGCGTCACGATTCTGGGTGGAATCTGAAAGGCGGTTCATGCAAGTCTGTCGAAGTCGCGGCGGCTATTGGGCGAGCGGCAGGAATCGGCATACAAGCACGATGCGCAAGATACAAGCACGATGCGCAAGCGAGTGAGTCTTCAGGCACACTCGCTTGCGCGTCGTGCTTGTATGGGGACAAGCATTCATCTGCCGCCCGCTGAGGTCTGTCTCGCTGTGCTGCGAACCATTTGTACTTTGGGGCGAGCGAGAACCTGCGGACACGCTTGAGATCACGCTGCGTTGAGCGTTCAATGTCCACCGCCGCGCCGCAACGCCGTATCGGGCGATCGCTGCGGATGATGTTCAGCGTTGTTCAACCGAGTCCTCTCATCCAGCCGCGGGGTCTGTCATGCGAATGGTGATCTGGTCGATTGCTGCGGCCTGTCTGCTGGGGATGCCGGTCTCGCACTTGGCCGCTCAGCCACCGGATTTGATCGTGCATCACGGGAAGATCGCCACGGTCGACGACAAGTTCTCGGTGGTGGAAGCCCTGGCCGTGCGCGGGGATCGCGTTGTCGCGGTCGGCAAGAACGATGACGTTCTGAAACTTGCCGGTCGTGAGACGAAACTCGTCGACCTGCGGGGCCGCACGGTCATCCCCGGACTGTGTGATTCCCACGTGCATGCGTCCGGAGCGGCACTCTATGAATACGACCATCCGATTCCCGAGATGGACACCGTGGCCGATGTGCTGAAGTACATCGGCAGCCGGGCGGAACTGTTGGCCGACGGTGAGTGGATCGTTGTCCGGCAGGTGTTCATCACCCGCCTGCGCGACCAGCGGTATCCGACGCGCAAGGAACTCGACGCGGTGGCGCCGAAGAACCCGGTGATGTTCAGCACCGGCCCCGACTGCGTCTGCAATTCGCTGGCTCTGGAACTGAGCGGCATTGACCGCGACTTCAAGATCACCGACGGCAAGTCGGGGCAGATCGAGAAGGATCCCGCGACCGGCGAACTGACGGGCATCCTGCGCAACGCCTCGCGCTTCGTGAAATCGAAATCCAACGAAAAGTCGGCATCGCTCGAAGACCGCATGCAGCGGCTGAAGCAGTTGTTCGCCGACTACAACTCGGTCGGTCTCACGAGCATCGCGGACCGCTCGGCGGGCGACGACGCGGTCACGGCGTACTCGCAACTGCGGGACCGCGGCGAGTTGTCGTGCCGCGTGTTCCTGTCCTACAGCGTAAACGGCAGCGGCAGCCGCCAGGAGGTGGAGGCGGGCATCCAGAAGGCGGCCGACCATCCGTTGCACAAGTACGACAACCGGCTCTGGCTGCGGGGGATCAAGGTGTTTCTCGACGGCGGCATGCTGACCGGCAGCGCCTTCATGCGCCAGCCGTGGGGCAAGAGTGAGATCTATTCGATCACCGATCCCGAGTACCGCGGGCTGCGGTTCATTCCGCAGGAGGATCTGGTCCACATGGCCCGCTTCGCGCTGCAGCGCGACCTGCAATTCACGGCGCACTCGGTCGGCGACGCGGCCGTCCACGCCCTGATCGAAGCCTATGCCGAGATCAACAAGGATCTCCCCGTCCGCCCGTTCCGGCCGTGCATCACGCATTGCAACTTCATGAGCCTCGAAGCCATCCAGCAGATGCAGCAGTTGGGCGTGGTGGCCGACCTGCAACCGGCGTGGCTGTGGCTCGACGGAGCCACGTTGCGAAAACAGTTCGGTGACGAACGGCTGGCGTACTTCCAACCGTACAAGACCCTCTTCGAACACGGAGTGATCGTGGGAGGCGGCTCGGACCACATGCAGCGGATCGGCAGTCTTCGTTCAGTGAACCCATACAACCCGTTCCTCGGCATGTGGATCGCCCTCACCCGCCAACCCCGCCGCACCGACCAGCCGCTGCATCCGGAACAGGCGATCTCGCGCGAACAGGCCCTGCGGCTGTACACGATCAACAACGCGTTCCTGACGTTCGAAGAGAAGGAAAAGGGATCGTTGGAAGTCGGCAAGCTGGCCGACTTCGTCGTGCTGAAGACGGACCTGTTGACTTGCCCGGTCGATGAGGTTCGCAACATCACCGTGAGCGAAACGTATCTCGGCGGCAAGCGGGTGTATGCCGCCGAGTGATGCGACGGACGATTCGTGATCTGCACGAATACGCGGTTTCCAGTGACGGAGTGAGCGATGAACGCGATTCGAGTTGTTTGTCTGCTGGCGCTGACTTGCCCGACGTTGTTTGGTGATGACGCTTTGCCGAGGCGGCGAACGCTTGAACCACGGTTGGTGCATTTGCGCAGCGGCACGGAACGGGAATGGTCAGACTTTCCCGAGACGCCCGACGGCACGCATCTCGACGTGACATTCAACGCCGCGAAGAACGCGAGTGAGCAGACGCTGATGCTGCGGCAGCAGGATGTCAAACAGCAGTGGTTCGTGGTGCTTAACGGGAAGCGACTCGGCGAACTGACGCGCGATGAGAACGATATGACCATCGCCTTCGCCATCCCGGCCGACACGTTGAGGGACGGCGAGAACGCACTGCGCATTGAGCCCGCTCCGTCTGCCAAGTCCCCGTCCGATGACATCCGCGTTGGACAGATGACGCTGCGAGACCAGCCGCTCGGCGCGGTGCTCAGTGAAGCCACCATCGAGATCAACGTGGTGGAAGAGGACTCGCCAAACAATCTGCCATGCCGCGTGACCGTCATCAACGCCAACGGCTCGCTGCAAGTGCTCGGTGCCGAGACGATCGGCACCGAGACGGGCCGTGTCTTCGAGTTTAGCCCTCGCCTCGCCGTTCGGCCGGGGACGGTGTACTCGTCAGGCAACGCGAAGTTCGGGTTGCCCGCCGGGCGCTACACGATCTTCGCCGGGCGGGGGTTTGAATACTCGCTCGCGAAGTGCGAGGTCTCACTCGCGGTCGGCACGGTCGCGAAGCAGACGCTGTCGATTCGGCGCGAAGTGCCCACACCCGGCTACGTCGCCTGCGACACGCACGTTCACACGCTGACTCATTCCGGCCACGGCGACGCGACGATTGCCGAGCGGATGATCACCATCGCCGGAGAAGGGATCGAGTTGCCGATCGCGACCGATCACAACGTGCATGTTGACTACGACGACATCGCACGCGAAATGGATGCGCGGAGCCGTTTCACTCCGGTCATCGGCAACGAAGTCACGACGCCTCGCGGTCACTTCAATATCTTTCCGGTGAAGGCAGGGGCGCAGGTTCCCGATTTCAAGCAGACCGACTGGCGGCTGCTCTTTGACGACATCCACCGCACGCCCGGCGTGAAAGTGGTCATCCTGAACCACGCACGCGATCTGCACAGCGGCGTCCGGCCGTTCGGTCCTGCGCTGCACAACGCAGTGGTCGGTGAGAACATCGAAGGCTGGCCGCTGCGGTTCAATGGCATGGAGGTTGTCAACTCGGGTGCGACGCAGACCGACGTGCTACGGCTGTTTCACGACTGGATGGGACTGCTCAACGGCGGCCACATGGTGACGCCCGTCGGCAGCAGTGATTCGCACGACGTGGCGCGGTACATCGTCGGGCAGGGACGAACCTACGTCCACTGCAAGGACCGTACTCCGTTTGGCGTTGACGTCGATGCGGCGGTCAACAGTTTTCTACAGGGGCGGGTGATGGTCAGCTATGGCCTGCTCGCCGAACTGACCGTCAATGAAAAGTACTCGTCCGGTGAGTTGGCCGTTGTCCCCGACGACGAAGTGAAGGTCGATGTGCGAGTCCTCGGTCCGCACTGGGTTCGTGCCGACCGGGTGATGTTGTTTTCGAACGGCACGCTGCTGCGTGACGAAGCGATCCCCGTCAGCGACGACGGCCAGTTGCCGATGGGCGTGAAGTGGCCGGGAAACTGGAAGATCCCGCGTCCGAAGCACGACGTGCATCTCGTCGCCATCGCCGTGGGACCGGGTGTCGAGGGCCTGTACTGGCGGACGGCCAAACCGTATCAGCCGACGTCACCCGATCCGACAACGCACGTCATCGGTTGCAGCGGAGCGGTCTGGCTCGATGCCGATCACGACGGCCGCCGCATGTCCGCGAAGGACTACGCCGGACGACTGCTCGCCTCCGACCGGGATGATGTCAACAAGCTGGTGTCGCGCCTGGCGGACTTCGACGAAGCGACTGCGGCGCAGGTTGCTCATTTGCTGCGCTTGTCGGGCACGTCTCTCCAGAGTGAACGATTGCAGACCGCACTCAAGACCGCTGCGCCACCGGTTCAATCGGGTTTCCGCCGGTATCAGGAAGCGTGGCGGGAGAATGAAATCGCGAGAACCAACCGCTAGCCCGGTCCAGTGATGAATTGAACCACGAAATACCCAGCCCGGCCTACCACCGGAACCAAAGGATTTGGACAGAAAAATTGGGGACAGAAAAATGCCCCCCATCCCGGTCGTCGTCTTGCTTCATGTTTCTGTCCTCAATCTTTCTGTCAAACTTGTCTTCTTGAACGGGGCCGGATTCTGTTTCGACATCCGGGCATTCTTCGCGTGCCGCGCAAAATCAAAACGTTTGTAGTACGAAAGACACGAAAGGAAAACCAAGAACTGGGCCGAGGTAGAAGCCCGTCCCAGAATGGTCCGACATGGGTGTTTGTCACCCATCGACACGACGTCCTGATTTTCGTGTATTTCGTGTATTTCGTGGTTCAAATCATGATTTCACCGGGCGAGAACGAGTTCCCAAAGCCAGTCGTTTGAAACATCCATTACGGAGCCTGCCATGCTGACTCGACGAACCTTTCTGGCCGCCACTGGTGCCGGTCTGCTGGGAACATCCCTGGCACGCGGTGACGATCCGAAGCCGGCCGCGCGCAAGCGGCTGGCGGTTGTCACGACGTTGTGGAATTACCGGTCCCATGCGTGGCACATGGCCGAGCGGTTTCTGCACGGCTATCCGCTGAATGGCCGCTGGCACCGGCCAGCCATTGATGTGGTTTCGGCCTACGTTGACCAGACCCCCGACGGCGATCTCAGCCGCCAGCGCGCGAAGGAATTCGGCTTCACGATCCATCCGTCGATTGCCGAAGCCCTGCGCTGCGGCGGCGACAAACTCGCTGTCGATGCCGTGCTGATCATCGGCGAACACGGTAACTATCCGCTCAGCGAGACCGGGGCCAAACAGTATCCGCGCTACGAGTTCTTCAAGCAGGTTGCCGAAGTCTTCGAAAAGGATGGTCGCACCGTGCCGGTCTTCAACGACAAGCATCTGTCGTGGAAATTCGAGTGGGCGAAGGAGATGGTCGGGATCTCGAAGTCGATGAACTTTCCGTTTCTGGCGGGTTCATCGCTGCCGGTCACCTGGCGCATGCCGGCGATCGACCTGCCGTACGGCGCCGAGATCGAAGAGATGATGTGCGTGGCGTTCGGCGCGGTCGACATCTACGACTTCCACACCTTGGAGACGATGCAGTGCATGGCCGAGCGTCGCAAGGGGGGCGAGACCGGTGTCGTCGCCATGCACGCGCTGCGCGGCGATGCGGTCTGGAAGGCGATGGAGGCCGGGTCGTGGCAGGCGGGAGGTTGGAGCCCGCGGCTGTTCGAAGCCTGCCTGTCGCGCAGCCACACGCTGGCGCAGCCCGAATCGTTCAGCCACCGCTATCCGACACCGGCCCAGATCCGCGAGTGGGTCAAGGAACCGGTCGCGTACCGCTTCGAATATGCCGACGGCACCAAGGCCACGATGCTGCTGATGAACGGGCTCGTCCAAGACTTCAACTTCGCCGCGAAACTGAAGGGGCAGGCCGAGCCGCTGTCGACGCAGTTCCATCTCCCCCCGAATCCCAACGTCGTCTACTCGGCGGCATTGATGAATGCCGCGGAGACCATGTTCCTGACCGGCCGCGCGCCGTACCCCGTCGAACGGACGCTGCTGACCAGCGGCCTGGTCGAAGCGGGCCTGAAGTCACTCGCCAACAATCAGCAGCGGCTGGAAACGCCCCATCTGTCGGTCCGCTACACCGCCCCGCGCGAATCAACATTCGTCCGCGATTGAAGCGGTCGCAGACGCGGCGAGGTTGGCCAAGCCCGCGCTGAGTTTTCCGTGGTTCCTCATGAATCATGCGGCGCGTGACATTCGCCTCCGGTTCGACAGCCCCCTCATTCGCGCTCCGTTTGATTCGCGCGGAAACAAACTGGGGCCGCGCGAATCAAACGGAGCGCGAATGGGAAGGCGATGCCGTGGTGCCCGGGTTGCGGATCAACGACAGGACCGGGGCTGCGCAGCAACTCTTCGATCAATGGAACAGCCCCCAGCCAAAGATCACGGTCAGGCCCGTGAACAGGATCGTCAGCAGGTGGTATCCGGCCTTCAGCCACCAAGTGGTCAGGAATGGCTTGGCGTGGAGAAACGGTTGCAGCGACAGCCGGATGCCCCAGAACAGCATCGCATAGGCGCAACACGACCGGGCCAGCAGGCTGCCGGCCGCCAATTCCTCCGCGTTGACGATGCAGAGGATTCCCAGACTGATGATCGACAGCACGACGTAGCCGCCGTACACCCAGAACAACTGCCGGACCAATGGAGGGAGCGGTGCCAGCACGCTGTTCCATTGCAAACGGAGGGGGACCAGGGCCGAAGCCGCCAAGATGCACAACTGTCCGATCCCCGCGCAAAAAATCGCCGTGGTGAGATTCATCGTCATGGAGCGGCTCCGATCGCGGCCAGAAATGGAAGAATCACCCGACCGAGAAACACCGGATGAAACAACAGGGGACTCGACAATCCAATCAGCACCAGGCAATAGAGCCGTCCGGTCAGACCGCGTCCCAGTCCGATGCCGCGTCCCCATCGACTGCGTTCGACAACAATCCCCGCCCCCTGCAAAACGAAGTAGCCGGTGGGAAGGCCCCATCCGCCGCCGGCCGGCCAGGAGATGACGAGGTCATGCACGAGACCGCTGACGAGAAACCCGGCCAACAGCGCTCCGGTCGGACCGAGGCGACGGACCAACGGGTGAAACAGGAAGCGGTGAGTCAGATCGCGAAACGCCAGGTTCCAGCGGCGACCCCAGAACTCGGTCAAACTCTGTGAGGCCACCGGCCAGTTCATGATCGGCACGGCGGCCACACCGGCCCGCCGCCACCCGCATGACAGCAGATGAAACAGACCGAAGTGCAGCGTCAGGACGATCCCGACCATCCCCACGCAGCCGACAAAGTAATCGTCGATGTCCGTCATGCCGGTCATGGCCGGCACGATGATCCACAACAGCCCCACTCCGATCGCCAGCTTTGTCACGGCAAAGCTCCACTCCGTGGGCGTCGGCTGTTTCACAACGGCACCGCGACCACCGAGAAACTCCGCCGCGTTCATCCCCGGCCAGGCGAACAGGTACGCCCAATGTTTCCACGCCGGCACGCGGACGGGGGACGCGGCGCGCGGCGGGTTCGCAGACTCAATCGGACGCGCCCACCAACTGAGCCCCTTGAGCACCGCGTAAATGCCGAACGACAGTCCCCACATCAAGGCCCAAGCCGGGAACGTCGACCATGATGACAATAGGTGAATCACCGGAAGCTCCACTGCGAACTTTCAATCCCTTGGCCGTGGCTGCCGTCGAACGATCGAACCGCGACGGCTCGTGTTGATTAACCACGAACTTGTCCGGGAATGACGGCGCGATGCGTCCCGTCGGCGGAGCAACGGGACTACCGTAGTCCCGTCGCTCCGCCGACGGGATCATCGTCGCACCGGAAAGACCTGCACGGCACGCAGGCCCGGTTGATCCGCCAGTGACACACCCAGGCCGGGCGCCCATGCGGCCACCTGCTTCCGCTTCGCTTCGTTCACGGGAACGAACGAGGCCCTGTCCGGAATGGGGAGCGGCGGTTCGAGCACCCCCGCCGCTTCCAGTTTCGCCAGCCAGTCCGGATGGGCGAAGTCGGTGTAGCCGTAACTGCCCGGTTCGCGATAGCGCAGGATTTCGGACCAGTTCACGAGGACATGGGTGACCCCCTGCTGACGGAGCGTTTTGCGGATCTCTTCGGTCGCGCGCAACCGGAACC
>JAYTIB010000729.1:0-8866 GCA_043732205.1 Schlesneria sp.
CGTGATGATCTCGTCGTCGGTCTTCATCTCCTTCATCATCGTCGCGATCCGGCCGTTGTCGGCGCGCAGTTTGTTGTGGACGACCGGGCCGTTGATCATCTGCAGCGCCTGTGACAGGTTCGATTCGCTCGACCGTTCACACTGGCACGCCATCTCGCGCTGTGGCTGACCGAAGACTTTCAGGAAGTAGTGGTCGGTCGGGGGATCGGCCAGTTCGCACGCCCGCGTTCCCAGCGGCATGCCGGGGAACTGCTCGGGGACGTTCGTCACCGCACAGATGCCGTCCAGCAGTTGTTCGGCCGACAGCAGTCGCGTGTTGGCGTGCGAACAGTAGATCTCGTCGTCCTTGTTGAATTGGTTTTTGCGGGAACTCAGTTGATACGTGCGGCTGTTGCAGATCGTGCGGATGGCCCACTTCTGGCTGAAGCCGTTCGCGGCGAACTGCTTCGACAACTCTTCGATCAGCCGGGCATTGGACGGCGGGTTGGAGTCGCGGAAGTCGTCGACCGGTTCCACGATTCCGCGGCCCATCAGGTGGCCCCAGATCCGGTTTACGACGCTCTTGGCGAAGAACGGATTCTCGGCCGTGGTCAGCCACTGCGCGAAGACCACGCGGCGATCCTGATCGGGCGGGACATCGACGTCACCCTTCAGCAGCAGGTGGACTTTCATCTGCTTGCTGGTGCGCGGCTGGGTCACTTCGCCGGTGCCCTGCGTGAAGATGACTTCTTCGTCGGCGTCGACCGAGTTCTTCCGGCCGACGCGGGCGAACGCCGCGGCGATGCCGTAGTAGTTGTCCTGCGTCCAGCGTTCGAACGGATGGTTGTGACACTTCGCACACTGGATGCGCACACCGAGGAACAACTGCGCGGTGGTTTCGGTAGCGTCCAGAGGGTCGCGGCTGGCCCGCCAGAAATTGGCGGGCGGGTTCTCGAACACGCTGCCGTTGGCGGTCAGCAACTCGCGGGCGAACTGGTCGAGCGGCTTGTCGGTCCGGATCGATTCGTAGATCCATTCGCGGAACTTGTGGACGCCCGCCATCTTCAGTTTCTTGCTGTTGGATCGCAGGACGTCGGCCCATTTCAGCGCCCAGAACGAGGCGAATTCGTTGCTGTCGAGCAGCCGGTCCACAGTGGCGACGCGCTTGGCCGGGCTTTGATCGGCCAGGAACGCTTTGGCTTCATCCGAGGTCGGGAGGCGGCCGGTCAGGTCGAGCGTGACGCGGCGCAGGAACTCGTCGTCGGCACACAGGTCCGACGGCAGGATCTGAAGTTGCTTGAGCTTTTCGAAGACGGCGGCGTCGACGAAGTTCTGTTCGGCCGGATTGTTCCAGGCGAAACCGGGGACGTCTTCGAGGAACGTCAGGTAGGCGGTCGACATCCCGGTGAGATACCGTGCGAGGACGGCGGTCTCACCGCGTCCGTTCTTCGTCACCAAACCCTGCACGTTGACCGAGCCGACCGATTCGTTGGACGAGCTGAAGTCGGTGAGAGCGGTCACGTCGCGGACCGACCCGTCACTGAAGTGGCCCAGCACCATGATCTGCTGGCGCGCGGCGGGCTGATGGAGGACGCGCTTCGACGGCACGGTCTCGATCCTCACGAGATTCGGTTCGGCCGGCTGGTCGAGCCGCATTCCTTCCGCGATCCATTGTTCGAGAACCTTGTGGGCGGGGTCTCCCTTCTTGAGCCGCTTGCCGCCGCCATGCGCCACTTCCATCAGCGGCTTGCGGAGCAGCAGGCTGGCGGCCGGTTCCATGATGTTGGTGCGGCGGCCGAAGAACTCGGAGCGAACCGTCATGATGTCGAGTTCCGGATCGTACGCGCGCAGCGACAATCGGAAGCCTCCCTTGCCGGAGGGCGAGCCATGACAGGCCCCCGCATTGCATCCGGCCTTGGTGAGCGCCATCTGCGTTTCGTTCTTGAAGCTCACCGGGGCCGCGGCTTCGAAGTTCTTGACGAGGACGGGAACCGTCGCCGTTTGTCCCGCCACGGTTGCCGTCACGACGGCTTCACCGTTGCCGACCGGCAGCACGATGGAGCCGTCGATCTTCACGATCGCGGGGTTCGATGAGGCGAACGTGGCCGCCGCCGTCAAATCGCGAACGTGATCACCCGCGTACTTGCCGGTGACGAGCAACTGCTGCTGGGCGCGATGGCTTTGCAGTTCAAACCGCCCCGGTTCAATCACGAGTCCCGCCGGCTGACCAATCTCGGCCGCCAGGGGCGGATCGGCCGCGAAGGCCAGCGTCGAACAAAGCCCCAACACGGCCAGCAAAAGCAATTGAGGAATGCGAACTAATCTCATGGTCGTCGTCTCCAGCTTGGGACAGCGGTGGGAAAGCGTTTTGGTTCGGAAGGACACTTGAAAAAAGGGACGGTCACGAAGGTGGGGTGGCCCGCCCCAAAGGCTCACGCTAAGTTAGTTCTTGAACTTGGATCGGGTTGCAGCTTCTGGACGATCCCTTTGAGAATCGACGAGGGCGAATCATGACAAGTCTGGCGGCAGAAGTGGATCGAGTCTTGAACCGGCTGGATCCCGTCACGAGTGAACTGTTCGACCGGGCGGTGCGGGACGCCATCGCACTCGCCGAACGAATCGCACCGGCGGAACCACAGGCCGTCGATGCGATGGGGTATCCGCTCGGATACTTCGAGGAAAACTTCGGCGCGTTGGCGGGACAGCCGTTTGATGAACCTGACGACCCGCCTCCACAAGCTCGCGAGGACTGGTGATGAAATACCTCCTCGATACCAACGTCTGGATTCAATGCTTGAAGAACCCGGTTGGCGTTGCGGCTCAACGGATCAAAAACACGACCAAGAAGACAAGGGACGCAAATCATGACGGCACTCGCCATTGAAGTGGATCGCGTCATCAATCGGCTCAGTTCGCCTGCACGCGAGGAGCTTGAAGATGTTGTTCGGGCAGCACTGACACACGCGGAGCGGAAGGCGGCTTGGGATGGAGTTCCCAAGGACGCAAGGGGATATCCGGTAGGGTACTTTGAGGAGACGGCGGGTTGTTTTGCCAACGAACCGTTCGATGAACCTGAAGAACTTCCGCTTCCTCCCGCGAAGACATGGTGATGCGATACCTGCTCGATACCAACGCTTGGATTCACTACTTCAAACACGCAAACGGTTCGGTCGCCAATCGTCTGCGAACGATCGACAAGGATGACATCGTCCTCTGTTCGGTGGTCTGGGCGGAATTGCTGCATGGTGCGACCAAGTACGAGCGGCGCGACCGGCGAGTGGCGATGCTCTACAAGGTGCTTGGACCGTTTGATGATCTGGCCTTCGACCTGTCTGCGGCCAGTTGTTACGCAGATGTGCGAGACACGCTCGAACGGCGCGGCGAAGTCATCGGCCCCTACGACCTTCAAATCGCCGCTATCGCGCTGGTCCACGACCTGACCGTCGTCACGAACAACGGCGAATTTCGCCGCGTGGACGGATTGAGGGTCGAAGATTGGTCGGTGGTGTGACATCGTTTGGTCTTCGTTTCGAAGTCTCTTCAGCGTCATTTGGTCTCAGCCCACACTGCGGTCGACTCGGGTCTACGGTCTGTGTGAGCGGGTCAGTCCGAGGATGCCTTCGTCTTGGCTCGTTCTTCGACTCGTTTGGAAAATTCGTCCAGCGGCTTCAAGTCGTACGGTGGCATCTTTCCCACAATCTGATTGAGTTCCGCAAACATCTCACGTATTTCGTCCGCGTCAAATTCGCCACGATGGACAAAGATCTCATAGACCGTTCTCACTCCTCCGCACCCAATCGACATCGATCCGAACCATCGACTCCTTTCGCAGTGCGTTGCCGCGAGCCAGACATGCTTGTGTTCTGGGTTGGAGACGGTATCGGCCCAGCGCGAGCGATCCGTCTCAATCACTTGATCGACGACCTTTCGAGTCGACAGCCATTTTTCGTTTCTATGTCGATCACATAACAGGCATTGGCTCTCCACATACCGCATGGGTCCGAAGCGTTCGGCGAAAGTGTCCGTGCGAATCCACACCAGCAGCGCCGCCGCCAACAGTGCAAACACCAGCACGAGCGGTAGTCGCCATCTCTTCATTGCATCACTCCACGGCCAGCGTCACCGCCGCAGAGGTGGCCTCAACTTTGGCGGCACCCGCCATGCCGTCGGCTTTGGCGGTGAGGTTGGCTACGCTTGCAGCCGCAGCGTCGGCGGTGGCGGTGAGTTTGATGTCGATGGAGGTTTGATCGGCCGCGATCACGGCCGGGGCGGGTGCGGCGGTGACTCCGGCGGGGAGGTTTTGCAATGTGACATTGACCGGGCCAGCAAACGCGGGGTTGCGTTCGATGATGGCCTTGATGACCAGTTCACCGCTCTTGGCGATCTTGCCGCCGGCCGGGTCCAGCTTGATGGTCATCGGCGGGTTCAGCTTCAGTCGCAGGGCCAGTCCCTGGACCGCGGTCTTGTCCCCCTGTTTCAGGGTTCCGGTCAGCCCCGCCGTGAAGTCGCCCAGCGCCGCCTGGTTGTTGGCCGAGATGGTGATCTCGGCTTCGGTCTGACCCTTGTCGATGTTTTTGACGGCGATGGTCACACCGGCGGGAACTCCGTTTTGCGGTGGCGCGATCGCGACCACGACCGCTTCTTCAAACCCGGCCGCGCGTGCGCCGATCAATTTCACTTTGGCGGAAAGATCCTTGCCGAAGACCACTTCAATCGGTTCCGCGCGCCAGGTGAATCCCGGTGCCGGAGCCGCCGCTGCGGCGACGTATCCGCCGAGTTGTGCGGGGGCCCACCGCATGTTGCCGTTGCGGGTTTTCAGGAGTCCGCCGATCTCCGCCGGGATGACAACGTCGGCATCGCCAATGCGAGCGGTGCCGATGATCCTGATGCCGAACAGTTCACCCGGCGCGAAGTTGGCCGGAGCCTGCAGAGTCAGCACCGCATCGTTGCGACCGGTGCCGATCACCGATTTGCTGACCGTCACACCGGGCGGAAGATTGGTCGCGCTCAACTCAATCGGGCCGGCATGTCCGGTGCGGATCGTCGTGACGGTCGCCATGACGGCTCCACCCGCCGGAATGTTGAAGGCGTCGAGCGACGCGGCCAGTGAGAACTGCGGCGGGTTCGCGTCGACCGCGATGCGATAGGCATGTTCGCTGCCGCCGCGGCGATTGAGGTCTTCCACAACCAGCACGTAATCTCCATCGGCCGGAGCCTTGAAGGCGACTGTTCCCTCGCTGGTGCCGGTGTCTTCGGCGGCGGCAACCTGACCGCCGTCCTTGCCCAGGATCTTGAAGTTCAGATCCGACGGCGATCCCTGTTGCCGGGTGATTCCGATGTACGTGGCGGACTGGTCCTTCTTCGCCGTGAAGAGGAACCGGTCGACATCACCGGGCTGGTCGAGACGCCCGTTGATGTCGTGCCCGAATTCAACCCGGTTCGCCTGTTCGGGGGCGTTGTTCGGCTCCTGTTCCAAGAACTGCGGTGTGCTCGTGACGGCGACCGTGCTGAATCCGCTGGCTCCACCGGGCCGCCTAACGCTGACATGCCGCCAGTCCGCCGGCTGATCGGCGGCGATCGTCACCGGAACCGGAACCAGACCGTCGACATTGAAGCCGGCCAGCGTGACGTTGGCCGTGGTGCCGCGCTGGACCGCCAGCGGATACGCGACCGTGGCGATCGGGAAGTCGCCGATCCGCAGACGATACGCCCCCGTGCCGTACTTGATGTCACGCAGTTCGACAACGTACTCACCCGCGTCCTTGAACGTGTGCGTCAACGAAGCGTCGCCGTTCAGTCCGGGAGTGTCGTCGTTGAACGCCAGTTCGCGGCCCTTCGCGTCGAGTAACCGGATCATCGGATCCAGCGTGGAACCGATGCGCCGGGCCAGCACTTCGATCGACAGTCGTTGTCCGGCCAGGGCCGGGAACTTGAAGAATTGCCAACTGAGATTCGGCACGGCTCCATCGACGGCCGACGGGACCGACACCACCTGAGCCGCAGCCAAACTGGTGTTGCTGCCGATGCTCGCGATGGATGGCAGGTCGTCCACGATCAGGAACCGCAGCGGCGAAACCCCCTTGTCCGTCACCACGCGCAGGCCATGAATGCCGCAGGGAGTGTCGGCGGGGATGTTCAGTTTGAACGTGACCTGCGCGGGGTTTTCACCATTCTTGTCGATCCCCTCGGCCAAACTGGCTTCACAGGAAAACGAAGTCCACAGCTTCTTGGCGAGGGCCAGGTTTCCGCCGTTCACTTGCAGAGTGTTCGTTGTACCGGGCACAACGGCACCGGGAGCAACACTATTGGCCGCCGGCTCCTGACCATGCGAAACGGCCAGCATCGCCACCGACAAGAATCCGCAAGACATCACCAGCGACTGGTGGAGAACTCGACGCATCATGGGTGTGGGCTCCCGTGGGCATGAAACAGGCGGGCAGGGGGGTGAGGCAGGGGACTCATCGGGCGAGGCTGATGGGCGCATGATAGGGAGCCGCGCGGGGAGGCGTCAATTTGGATGGGACGATTGTTGGAAATGGTTCCGGATTTCGTCGGAGGTGGAGGCAGGAGACAGGAGGCAGGAGACCAATGGGACTCACTTTAGCCAAGTCACCCGAAGTGTCAGCGAGGGAATTGCAGCGAATGGCCCCTGTCACTCGCCCTCGCTCACGCGTCGGGTTAGTAAAGCGCGTGCCATTGGGCGGGAGACAAGAGATGGAAAAACGAAACGGCGTGAAGAAGGGAGCAGTCCGTGCGCTCTTCTTCACGCCGTTGTATGAGATCCCGAGATGAAATCAGGACAAAGGGAAAATCCCAACCCTAGTTTTCATTGGTGCCGATTCGCGTCGATTCGCGTGTACCACTCTACTCACGGGCACCGTTCCTCGCACCGTCACTTCTTCTCGTCCTTGGGTTCGGGCGAACTTGCTGGTTTGGCGCTGTCGGTGGAATCCTTGGGCTTCTTCGCGTTCTTGGCCGCATCAACCAAGCTACTCAGAACCTTCCGCTGATCGCCGTTCAGCACGGCTTCGACTTCCTGATCCCGCTTGGCCTTGAGCGCGGCAAATTGTTTTTCCAAGGCGTCCAGTTGGTCATCGTATTGGGCCTGGAGTCCGTAGATCTTTGTCTTCTGAACCTCAGTCAGGTTGAGCTTGCCGTAATTGGACGGCAGTCGACCTTTCTTCGCACCATCGGCCTTCGCGTCTGCCTTGTCGGCTGGTGTGGCCTTGGAAGTGGCCGGCTTGGATCCTTCCTGGGCCAGCCCGATCAATGAACAACAAGCGAAGATGGCAAGAGTTCCGGTCAACAAACATGTCTTCATCATTGGACCTTTCTGCGGGACAGGATTCGGTGTGGCGGATCGCGAAAAATGGACACGCCACGCGCTGCGGCGTGGCAACGAAGCGCACGCCGCATTTAATCTGATGTGCCGCGAGTTGTTTTGCAATCGTCCGGAGCTGTGGCACCCAATTTATTTTTCCGCAGATGTCGATGTGTGCGCGAGCCGTCGTCTGATGTGTGGCTCAACGATGCCAACTGAGGGGCTGTGCATTTTCTGTTTCCGAGAGTTGGCGTCGGAGTTCAAGTAACCCGCAGCGTGAGCGAGGGCGGACGCGCCGTGGTCTCGTCGACTTCAGATCACCGTCGCCCGAAGCGTCCGCCCTCGCTCACGCTTTTTGAAGTTGCGCTGTCTTGGATTTACGCCCCTACGGGGCAGCCCTAAGTTAGCCCAGGGCAAGCGACCATCGGGAGCGCCGCCCTGGGTTGCGACCGTCACAGATTGTGGAGCCCTGAAGGGGCGGCACTATTCATTCGATGGAAATAGGGCCGCCCCTTCAGGGCTTGGTATTCCTGACCATCTGCCAATCCAAGGCGTTGCCCTGGGCTGGCATAACACCGCCCCTTCAGGGCTGAAATCCCAAAAGTCGCAACTTCACAACTCGCGCTGCGGGTTACTTTCAAGACTCTCGGAACTTGATCATGCACAGCCCCTTAACTTGCTGAGTGGCGATGCCAAGTGAATGGTGAAATCGAATGCCACGCGGTCCAATGCACAAACACCTCCACCCGCAACCGTGAGCCGATCTCGCCATGAAGCGCTATCCCATCGCCTGCGAAATCTCCGGCCCGACCGTCCGGCCGACTGCGACTTGAAGCGTCATCTGACCGATTCTACCTCGCACGGGAATGAGTGAGAGTTTCTTCCGAGGGAGTCTTGGTGAGCCGGGCGGCGCCAGCCCAATGGCACTCACTTTGAGCGGCAAGGCGCTAGCCGCCGGTCGGATGGAGGTGAGATTTCAAGCAAAGAACCGGCGACTAGCGCCTTGCCGCTCAATCGGCTAAAGGCAAAGTGAGTGCCATTGGGCGCCAGCCCCCGGACTCGACACGACAGGAGTCCGGGGGCTGACGCCGCCCGGCTCACCAAGAATGTCTCATTGATGCCCGCGCGAGGTATCACTCGGCATCCTGCGCGGGGCCGGTGTGACGCGACGAGTCCGCATTCGGTTCACGCGTGCTGCCGCTCTGGATGCCGAGCCAGCCGCAAGGCATCCGAAAGAACCAACAGGAGGGCGAAAGGACCGCCGAGAATTGTTGACGTGTCGTTTGCCATCGCGTGTCAGACTCCACTCCCCGCGGACCTCGGGCAAATCCGGTATTCCGCGTTGGGTTGGACAGCGGATGGACGTGCGACTCGATACAGTCACCATCGAGTAGACCCGCATTGATCTCTGGGTAGCCACGCTCGCCAAGAGCGTGGGGGAATTCGCGGAAAACCCACGCTCTTGGCGAGCGTGGCTACAAAACTTCTTCTGCGGGTCTACTTAGGATCGGCGCAGAATTAATTGTCGTGGTTCGCTCCGTGAACCAACGTTGGTTCGCGGAGCGA
>JAYTIB010000730.1:0-23422 GCA_043732205.1 Schlesneria sp.
ATCGACGGCGTATCGCACGAGGACTTCGTCGTTGATCGAGCCCCCCTCGCTGGTCGTCACGTTACAGCGGTTGAAGCCCGACGCAATTTTGTGCTCGACACTCGCGTTCGGAATCTGATCGCCCGCCAACTGCTCGATGGTGAACTGATCGAACGGCTTGTTCTGGTTGAACGAGTTGATGACGTACTCGCGGTACGGCCAGAGCGACCGTTCGTTATCGAGATGCAGCCCGTGCGTGTCTCCGTAACGCGCGGCATCCAGCCAGATGCGGCCCTGATGCTCACCGTAGCGCGGCGACATCAGCAACCGATCGACAACCCGTTCGTAAGCTTCGGCCGAAGCGTCGGCGAGGAACGCATCGACTTCTGAAGGCGTCGGTGGCAGGCCGGTCAGATCGAGCGTCGCCCGCCGGATGAGCGTGATCTTGTCCGCTTCGGGGGACGGTTCGAGGCCCGCTTGTTCGAGCTTGGCCAGCACGAACCGGTCGATCTCATTCCGCACGTTGTTGGTGAACTTCGTGGCCGGCGCATCACGACGGACCGCCGCGAGGAACGACCAGTGCCCCTGATATTCGGCTCCCTGCGCGACCCACAACTTCAGCGTCTCGATGTCGGCGGGTGTCAGACTCTTCCCGCTGGCTTTGGGCGGCATCTGTTCGTCGGGATTCGCCGACGTGATCCGCTTGACGAGCTCACTCGCCGTGAGGTCACTCGGCACGATGGCCGTGTGCCCCGACTCCAGCTTCCCCTTCGCGACATCGGGCTTGTCCAGCCGCAGCCCGCCGCCGACCGTCTTCGGATCGGGTCCGTGGCACAGGAAACAGTTGTTCGACAGGATCGGCCGCACATCGCGGTTGAATTCGATCTTTCGATCCGCGGCCAAGACGATCGAACTCACAGATAACAGGCTGAAACTGGCCAAAACCAGCGGGAACATCCGACGTCGCATCGAAAAGACCTCCGCAAGCGAATCGCACGAAATCTCGGGTGGGGACCAACCGGTGGGAAACAAGGCAGGCGAACCGCAGCAGTATCGGTTGACCTGACCCCGGATGTCAAACCGGGCTTGCCCGATGGTCGGGCGCCGTTTGGGGTCGGGTGTTCGGTTTTTCGGAATTGGCGGGAAGCGGACTTGGAATGCAAATGAGACTGCCCCCCGCCAATTTCGAAAAACCGAACACCCGACCCCTGATCCGGTTGTGCGGAAGATGCTGACGAGGGCTTCGCCTCAGACCAAAGTAGCCTTCATCGGTCCGCGTGAAGATAGCCGAGTCAGTGGAGAGGTCGATCGAACAATCCGCGTGGAACTCGCGCACGGCTGTCTTCACGCGGAGCGATGAAGGCTACTTTGAAGGCAAGAACCAAAACTTGACTCAACGAGTCAAGGGTCACGTTTCAAACTCGAAGAAGCCCAACGATCCCGCGGACAGGTTCGCAGCCACGGGCACGATTGAGGCTTCACTCAGTTGTTGAACAGGAAGTGGCAGATGTCGCCGTCCTGCATGACGTAGGCTTTGCCTTCCACGCGCAGCTTGCCGGCCGAGCGGATGTCCTTCTCGCTCTTGTAGGTTTCCAGATCGTCGAGCGTGTAGATCTCGGCGCGGATGAAGCCTTTTTCGAAGTCGGTGTGGATGACTCCGGCCGCTTGCGGGGCGGTGGCTCCGATCGGGATCGTCCAGGCCCGGACTTCCATTTCGCCCGCGGTGAAATAGCTTTGCAGGCCCAGCACGCGGTACGCCTCGCGCGCCAGCACGGCCAACGACGGTTCGTGCAGGCCGGCCCCCTCGAGCATTTCCGCCCGGTCGCCTTCATCGAGTTCCGCGATCTCCGCCTCCAGTTTCGCACAGACCGGCACCACCGACGCGCCCACTTTGGCGGCGAACTCGCGCACTTGCTGCACCAGCGGGCTCTTCCCTTCCAGATCATTTTCGTCGACGTTGGCGACGTACAGGATCGGCTTGGCGGTCATCAGGCCGTAGCTGCGGACCACCTTCGCGTCCGCCTCTTCGAAGGCCAGCTTCCGCAGCGGTTGTTCGGTTTCCAGATGGGCCAGACACTGGCGGATCACAATCGCGCGGTGCTTGGCGTCCTTGTCACCGCTCTTCGCCGTGCGCTCGGCTTTGGACAGCGAGTTCTCCAGCGTCTGGATGTCGGCCAGCATCAGTTCGATCTCGATCGTCTCGATGTCGGACACCGGGTTGACCTTCCCTGTGACGTGGATCACGTCGGGATCTTCAAAGCAGCGGACCACCTGCAGAATGGCGTCCACTTCGCGAATGTGAGTCAGGAACTTGTTGCCGAGCCCCTGCCCTTCGCTGGCCCCCTTGACGATGCCGGCGATGTCCACCAGCTTCAGCGCGGCGGGGACGATCTTCTTCGGAACGATGTACTTGGTGATCCGCTGCAACCGCCCGTCGGGAACGCTGACGACCCCCTCATTCGGTTCGATGGTGCAGAACGGATAGTTGGCACTCTGCGCCGCCTTGGACATGGTGAGTGCGTTGAACAGGGTGCTCTTACCCACGTTGGGCAAACCGACGATGCCAGCTTCCATGATTCCGCACAGACCTTGCCGAAAGAGACGATCGAGAGAAACGCCGACGTCCGCCGGTCCGCCGACGCTGGCAGCGTCGGCCACATGGCGGACGCTGTCAGTGTCCGCAAAGCGGCGCATCGGTCGCGGAGTTTGATAGCAGACCGCCCCGCCAAAGTCACGTTGACCGGGACGATTCAAAGTCCGTTCTCGAAATGATCAACTCATTCGCCGTCATCACAGAGGCCGATGTTGATGCACGTCGGTGTGTACGTCACAATCTGTCCCGACGATTCAGCCCCTTGTTTTTGCGCGATCGGCATTCAGACGCCCGGCGATTTGTAGCCACGCTCGCCAGAGCGTGGGGCTTCACTGTGAGTCGCCCACGCTCTGGCGAGCGTGGCTACGGAAACGTCACTCCGACCCGCTCGCGATTGAGGTTCCGCCGATGTTGAGCATCCTGGGAAGACAATCATCTCTCTGCGACGGGATCACCCGCCGTGAGATGCTGCGCGTCGGCGGACTCGGCACGTTTGGTCTGACGCTGCCGTTCCTGGCACACGCGCGTCAGACGCGCGCCGCCGACGTTCGCTCGGCGCAGCCTGCGGGAACGAAACGCGCCAAGTCCTGCATCGTGCTGTTTCTGATGGGCGGTCCGCCGCAGCATTCGACGTGGGATCCGAAGCCGAACGCTCCGAAGGAAGTGCGCGGCGAGTTCGATCCGATCAGCACCAGCGTGCCGGGCATCCAGTTCTGCGAACTGCTGCCGCACACGTCGCTGCTGGCCGATCGGATCGCGGTGTTGCGGGCGGTCTCCAGCAACGACAACGCGCATTCGTCCAGCGGCTACTACATGCTGACCGGTCAGCCGCACGCGCCGATGAATGCGGAGAACGTCAATCCGGGATTTCCGAACGACTCGCCCAACCTCGGTTCCATCGTCCGCAAGCTGGTTCCCGAACGAGGCAGCCTCCCCGCGTCGGTTCGCTTGCCGCACCGGATCTTCAACACCGATGGAAGTGTCTGGCCCGGTCAGGACGCGGGGTTCCTCGGCCGGTCCGTCGAGCCCTGGTTGCTGAATTGCAAGCCGGCCGATCCCGGTTTCCGCATCGATGAACTGACGCTGAACGCTGAGATCTCGGACCACCGCTTGGCGGGACGCCGGACGCTGCTCGAACAGGTCAATCAGCGGCTGAACACGGTTGAGCGAACGGAAGCCCGCGCCGGTCTGCAAGCCAGCCGAGGGATCAGCGAGGGATACGGCCGCTTGGCGGACCAGGCATTCAACGTGCTGAACTCGACCGAGTCCCGTCAGGCGTTTCAGCTCGATCTGGAGTCCCCGGAGATGCGCGACCGCTACGGCCGGACTCAGTTTGGACAAAGCGTGCTGCTGGGTCGACGATTGATTGAAGCGGGCGTGTCGCTCGTCCAAGTCAACTGGTACCGCGGACCCGAGGAACCGTCCGACGCCCCCTGCTGGGACAGCCATGCGCGTGAGGCTCAACGACTGAAGACGGTGCTCGCCCCGCCCGCCGATCAAGCGATGGCTGCGTTGATCCAGGATTTGGAACAGCGGGGACTGCTCGACGACACGCTGGTCGTCTGCATGGCCGAGTTCGGCCGCACGCCGCGTTTCAACGGGGCCGCCGGCCGCGACCACTGGGGCCATGTGTACTCGGTCGCGCTCGCGGGCGGCGGCATCAAGGGGGGAGTGGTCCACGGCGCCTCCGATGCCATCGGCGCCTACCCCGCGTCGGGCAAAGTCCAGCCGCAGGATCTGACCGCCACCATCTTCCACTGCCTCGGCCTGAACCCGCACACCGAAATCCGCGACACGCTCGGCCGCCCCATTCCCATCAGCCGCGGCGACGTGATCCAACAGATCCTGGCTTGAGTTTTCCGTAGGACGGATTTCTTATCTGTCCGAGTCTGTCTTGGTCTTTTGTTCGGCTGTAGAGGTTCACGATGGCAGAAACGAACAAACAGCGGCGCGCGAGGATCAAGGCGGAGCTTGTTCAGCGACGGGGAGGCAAATGTAAAGCCTGTGGATACTCGAAAACATTCTCGGCCCTGTGTTTCCACCACCGCGATCCGGCGAGCAAGGGTTTTAACATCAGTGGAGTGCGACTAACCTCGATCAGCCGTCAACTTCTTGAGAGCGAGTCCGATAAGTGCGATGTCTATTGCCTGAATTGCCACTGTGAGTTGCACGACATCGAAGGGTGGGTTCACGAAGACGGTAAGAGAACGCCCAAGTAGGCCGAACCACAAAATGCACCCGACGTGCGGATCGGGGCGGAATCAGGATTGAGAATCACTCGCCGCACGCGGGTGATTTGTGGCGTTCTGTGACGTGGTGGATGCTGCCGGCGTCAGCGTCGTCAAGAGTTTCGCAGTCTTGCGGACGCTGCCAGCGTCCGCCACGAAAGAGTCCCCATGCCCAACGACCAGCCGAGTCCCGATCGTTTCCCTCGTCGTGATTTGCTGACAGCGGGAGCCTTTGGCACCGCAGCGCTAGCGCTCACCACGTCGGCTCGCGCGGCCGATGCTCCAGTCGTCGACAAGCCGGTCCGCATCGGCGTGGTCTCGGCGAGTATCGGTGGGAAGCCGCAGAAGACGAACGGACACACGTGGCACTTCGCCCATCCGTTTCATCCGACCGTGAATCTGGACGTCGTCAAGAAGTACCTCGATCCGGGATCGAGCCGTATCTATCAGCAGTACTTTCGCAATCCCCGCACGAACTTTGATCTCGTGCCGTTCGCGGGGACGCGGATCACTCACGTGTACGACGCCGACCCCGCCAGTGCCGCGATGTTCGCCGAAGCGTTTCCGGGTGTGCAGGTCGCCACGTCACTCGAAGCGATGGTCCAGGAAGTCGATGCCATCTGGATGGGAGATGCCTCCGGACGCGGCGAGGATCACTTCGACCTCGTCGCTCCCGGTCTGGCCCGCGGCCTGCCGACGTTTTGCGACAAGCCGATCGGCGGCACCGTCGCCAACACCCGCAAGATTCTGCAGTTCGCCACGGAGCACAAAGCGCCGATCATGTCGTCGAGTCTCTTCCGCCACCAATGGGGGACCGAGACCGCGCTGCGATTGAAGTCGACCGGTGAGTTCGGGCCGCTGCAATATGTGATCGCCAGCCAGGGAGGCGGGTACTCGCACCCGTCGTGGTTCATCTACGGACAGCATCCCGTCTGGATGGCGATGACCCTGTGCGGCCCCGGCGTGGAAGCAGTCAGCATGTATGCGAGGGAGAACACCTGTCACGCGCTGCTGACGTATGCCGACCGCATGCCGGCGGAAGTCTGGTACGGCCGGCCGGACGTCACCAAGACCTACTGTTCCACGTCGGTCCACTTCACCCAGAAGACGTACGAGTACACTCCGGCGATCGAAGGAGATTACTGGTTCGGACACCACTACCAGATCCTGCGGATGGCTCACGCGTTTCTCGGGATGGTCCGCACGGGAATCGAACCGGTCCCGCATCAGGAGATCCTGGAAGTCACCGCCATCATCCACGCGGCGGCGAAGTCGCTGGAAGAAAAGAGCCGGCTGGTGTCGCTTGGCGAAGTCTTGGGATAGCTTGCTTCCACACCGGTCAATTGATGACGATGATCGCACCCGATGATTTGTCGCTGAACCAAGACAAGTCATGAGGAACCACGAATCACACGAATTTCACGAATCAGAAAAGAATTCAGACAGAGGCTCGATTCCAGACTGCTCGACCGTGTTTGAAGACCACCCGCCGCATCCTTGATCCTCTGTTTTTGGATTCGTGGTATTCGTGAGATTCGTGGTCAATGTTCCCCGCTGAAGGTTGAGTCGATGCCAACGTTCCCCGCTGTGACCGCGACGTCTCGACGCGCCTTCCTGACTCAGGCGGGCGGCGGGTTCGGCATGATTGCGCTGGCATCGCTGCTGGCGGACGATCCGATCACTCAGGCATCCGACAAGCCGACTCAGGTCGATGGTCCGCGAGAACCCCATTTCGCACCGCGTGTCAAACGGGTGATCTGGCTGTTCATGCACGGCGGACCGAGTCACGTCGATCTGTTTGACCCCAAGCCGGATCTGATCCGCTACGCCGGGAAGCCGCTGCCCGACAGCTTCGGGACGGTGATGACCCGCCGCAAGGTGGCCGAAAACCCGCTGCTCGGACCGGTCAAAGAGTTCCGGCCACGCGGTGAGTCGGGCTTGGAGGTCAGTGACTTTCTGCCCGAGATCGCCGGTCACGCCGACGAGTTGTGCGTGATCCGCAGCCTGCACGGCGACAGCGTGAACCATCCGCAGTCGGTGTATCAGATGAACACCGGCAACATTCTGATGGGACGGCCGAGCGTCGGCAGTTGGGTGTCGTATGGCTTGGGAACCGAGAACCGTGACCTCCCCGCGTTTGTCGTCCTGCCCGATCCGGGTGGCGGAGTGAAGGGTGGTCCCCCCGCCTGGGGCAGCGGGTATCTGCCGGCCAACTATCAGGGCGTGACCATGCGCTCGGGACCGCAGCCGATCCTGCATCTGCGTCCGCAACCGCAGATCAGTTCGGCCCAGCAACGGGCGACACTTGATCTGATCCAGCAGTTGAATCGGGATCATCTCGCCGCCCGCGATGACGACGATGAACTGTCGGCGCGGATGCGCGCGTATGAACTCGCCTACCGCATGCAGACGGCCGCTCCCGAACTGGTCGACCTGGCGGGCGAAACCGCCGAGACTCAGTCGTTGTATGGTCTCGACCAGAAGGAAACGCGCGACTTCGGACAGCGCTGTCTGCTGGCGCGACGAATGATCGAGCGCGGTGTGCGCTTCGTGCAGGTCTATTCCGGCGACACCAACGGCTGGGATGCTCACAACGACGTGCTGAAGAATCACTCGCAGATGTGCCGCGCGACGGATCAACCGGTCGCGGCCCTGCTGACGGACCTCAAACGCCGCGGCCTGTGGGAGGACACGCTGGTGATCTGGGGTGGCGAGTTCGGTCGGATGCCGATGAGCGAACAGGGGACGGGGCGCGATCACAATCCGTGGGGCTACTCGGTCTGGCTGGCGGGCGGCGGCGTCAAACCGGGGATCGCGTACGGAGCCACCGATGACGTCGGCCTGCGAGCCGCCACACAGCCGGTGCATGTGCGCAACTTTCACGCGACGCTGCTGCATCTGCTCGGCCTGAACCCCCAGTCGTTGTCGTACTTCCACAACGGCCTGAATGAACGCCTGATCGGTCCCACTGACGACGTCGAAATCGTCCACGACATCCTGGCCTAAAGAGCCGAGCGAGCGAACAGAGTGACGTGAGTCATCACACGACGAACAATCTATGACTGTCCTCATCTTCTATCGACGTCTGATCCAAGCGGTGCTGTTCGGCATTTTGCCGGCGATCGCGGTCTGCCAGGAAGACGTCGCGCCGGTCGTTCGCAAGGAGGCTGCTGGCGATGACGTTCGTCCCGTTGCCGAACCGCCTCTCGACGACAGCGACCGCGAGCATTGGGCGTTTCGGCCCGTCGTTCGACCGCAGCCGCCGCGAGTTAAGAACGTCCACTGGCCGCGCGGTGCGATCGATGCCTTCATCCTCGCGCGGCTGGAGCAGGCCGATCTCGGTCCGACCGTGGAAGCGGACCGCGCGACGATGCTGCGGCGGCTCTCGTTCGATCTGACCGGGCTGCCTCCCACGGTTGCCGAGTTGGAAGCGTTTGAGGCCGACACCGCACCCGATGCCTATGAGCGACAGGTCGAGCGGTTGCTCACTTCACCGCGGTACGGCGAGCGTTGGGGACAACACTGGCTCGACCTGGCCCGGTTCGCCGAGACCGATGGATTTGAGCACGACCGGGTCCGCGCGGACTCGTGGAAGTACCGCGACTGGGTCATCGCGGCGTTGAACGAGAACCTGCCGTACGACCGCTTCGTGCAGTTGCAGGTGGCCGGCGACGAGCTGGACGATAAGTCGCAATCGGTGGCCACGATGTTCTGTCTGTCGGGGCCGGACATGCCCGATGTCAACGATCAATTTGAACGGCGGCATCTGATGTTGAACGAGATGACGTCGACGGTCGGATCGGTGTTCCTCGGCCTGCAACTCGGTTGTGCCGAGTGCCACGACCACAAGTTCGACCCCGTCAGCCAGAGCGATTTCTACCGGCTGCGCGCCGTCTTCGAGTCCGCCGTTCCCGACTTGAAGCGCGACGTGCCCTATCCGCAACTGAAGCAACAACCGGCCGCCATCCCGGCGCGGTTCTGGATTCGCGGTGATCATCGCCGACCGGGACCGCGGATCGAAGCGGCGTTTCCTCGCATTGCCAGTCAAAGCGATCTCGGCGATGTGCCGTCCGCTGAAACGTCGCCGCGGACGGCGCTGGCCCGCTGGCTGGTACGGCCTGACAATCCGCTCACCGCGCGCGTGATCGTGAACCGCGTTTGGAAGCATCATTTCGGCCGGGGACTGTTCGACACGCCCAGCGATGTCGGACTGCTCAACGCCGAACCGTCGCATCCCGAACTGCTCGATTGGCTCGCCACTGAGTTTCCCTCGCACGACTGGGACATGAAGTGGCTGCACCGACAGATCGTGAGCTCGGCCACGTATCGTCAGTCCAGCCGTGCGAGTCGCCTCGATCCGGATTGGGGCCGACGCCTGCAAGCCGATCCCGGCAATACGATGTACAGCCGCGGCCACCGTCGCCGGCTGGACGGTGAATCGCTGCGCGACGCGCTGCTGGCGATGTCGGGACTGCTGACCGACGAACGGGGCGGTCCCGGAGTCATGCCGCCGCTGCCGGACGAATTGGTCGGCACGCTGCTGAAGGGACAATGGACCACCAGCCCGCGCGCGGCGGACCACGACCGCCGCAGCATCTATCTGTTCGCCCGCCGCAACCTGCGTTACCCGATCTTCGACGTCTTCGACCGGCCCGACGCCAACGCCAGTTGCGCGGTCCGCAACCGATCCACCACGCCGACGCAATCGCTGCTGCTGCTGAACAGCGCCCTCGCATTGCGCGCCGCCCAGCACTTGGCGGGCGAGATCACGAACGAGACCAACGATCCCGCGCGACAGATTCAGCAACTCTTCCTGCGCACCTTCGCGCGGCAGCCAACCGCGGACGAGTCACACCGGTTGCTGCAATTTCTGGCGACCGAGCGAGCCCGTCTGTCGCAGGAAGGACGGGCCACCAATCAGTTGGCGTTGCCGGAAGGGACCGGAGTCATCGACGATCCGTACTGTGCCGCAGCCTTGGTGGAAACCTGCCTAGCCGTGCTTAACGCCAGTGAGATGCTGTACGTTGATTGACGGTCATTTGTCGACCAATCCGCAACGAACCGCGATTCTCGGATTACGCGACCTTTCGAATCGATTCCGTGGAATGCATCACATTCCGAGCCGCTTCGGATGCGTGACGGTTCTTGACTTCATGATTGGCGATTCGAAGCGGTTGGGGAATGCTGAATCCACTTCGGAACCACTTTGCAAACCTTGCGGCAACATCAATGTTAAATTGCTTCGAAGAGTCCATCTTTCAATCCTTTGGCAGATGTTGGTTGGCTTCCACGCCACGGCTTGTGTTATTCCGGGGCAACTTCTTGTCCGGAGACATCTTCTTATCGGAAGACATCGTCGTCTCGAAAATCCGTTCAAACAGCGACGCGATCGCATCCAGAACGCGGTTCATGGAGGCATTCGCCACGAGCAGATCCGGTTGCGTTGATTCCAACAACAGAACGGCAACAAGGGCACCGGACGCGGCAAGTGGCCATGCCACCAAACTCCCCACAGTCCAAGCCATCGAATCGGCGAATTCGCGATAGATTGACGGGACCGAACCCGGCATCTGCGCGTATACGACACGACCCGTTCTGATCGCGTCGCCACACGGTGAACCGTAGAGTGGCATCTTTCCAAAGCACTCGCTTGCGATTCCAACAGGGGGAAGTCCTCCAATGTAATGTGCGTCCAGCCATTCGGAATCATTTGGCATCAGCGTCCACAGGCTGACCATCACATCGTTGTTCGGAAACAACGTCTGAATGGCCTGTTCGGCGATTCGCAAACCGACCGCGCTGGCAGTGACGGCAAGTTCGGCCCCGGCAAGTTCAGAAGTCGACAACAATTCAGCGACTCTGTTCGCTCCGTCGGCAACCACCTGAAGGGCAGCGGATTCGCTCTCCGACGCACCCTCTTCTGGAACGACGATCTCACCGGACTTGAACCCATCTATCAGGGTCTCGATCGTCGCCGCGAATCGCTCCCAGCCTTTGGTTCTCATGGCGAGCCCTTTTCAAAGAAACTTGCCTTGAAAAACTCCTGCAACAGTCTCGCCGCCTCATCGGCACTTTTCACGTTGGACAACGGGATTTCCAACAGCCGGATTGCGAGGTTCTCCTGCCTCACTTTCAACGCATGCCGCAATGCCGGCCAGATCCAGATTCCCAATCCGCCACCACCGACGGCCCACAACGGCTGCTGCGTGACGAAAGACTGAATCAAGCCAACAACTCCGCCGACCAAAGAAACGACGATGGCGACGTAAGCCAACATGACACTGAATCGCCCTTCGGTCACTGCCTGATCGATCACTTCACGCGCGGAACGAGGGGGTGGATTTGCCAGCCAATTTGGATTCCGTAAGTCGTCCCGTTAGCCGTAATTCGCTGCACTAGATGCGTTCTCGAATGCGCGGGACTCTACTCGCGTTTGAGGGTCTCCGCAATGTTGACTTTGTTGGACAGCACGCCATCCCAACGGTGAAGACGCATGTTGCGGAAGAGAGAAAGGAAAGCGGTGATGAATCTCCGCAGTCCATGTTGTCGAATCACATCTACCGCAGGAAGCGGCCGCCGTTCAGGTCGATCAGGGCGCCGGTGACGAAGCGTGAGGCGTCGCTGGCGAGGTAGAGCACGGCGTTGGCGATTTCGTCGGCCTGCGAGTTGCGGGCCAGCGGGGTCTGACGCCGGTAGTCTTCCATTTTCTCGGGGGTCGTGAAGACTTCGTGATGCCGGGTCTCGACGACGCCGGGCATGATCGCGTTCGCCCGCACGGCGGGAGCCAGTTCGCGGGACAGCGTTCGCGTGAAGACCTGCAACGCGCCCTTGGCCGCCGCGTACGGACCCGCCCCGCCCGAGCCGCCGGTCTGCACGGACAGCGACAAGTTGTTGATGATGCTGCCGTGACCGCCCGCCTTCAAACCGGGAATGGCTCGGCGCGTCACCAGGAACGCACTGTGGACATTCACATCGAACGCCCGCTTCCACAGATCCGTCGGGCAGTCCTCGATCGTCGACCGTTGCAGGGGATTGCCGGCGTTGTTGAACAGGATGTCGATCCGGCCGGCAAACGCGACGAAGTCATCCACCACGCGATTGGCCGCCTCTTCGTCGGTCAGGTCGCCGCCGAGCAGGATGCCCCGGCCCTCCTGCTCTTCGATCGTGGCCAGTGTTTCTTTCGCCGCTTCGATGCTGGTGTGAAAGTGAATCCCGACGATCGCTCCGGCGCGGGCCAGTTCGATGGCGGTCGCGCGGCCGATCCCGACGCCGGCTCCCGTGACAAGAGCCGCGCGGCCGGTGAGATCAAACGGCGTATTCTGAAATGGGCGAGTCATGAGGATCTGTTCTCTGGTGGAAGTTGGTGTCGGCAAGAAACGTGTCGAATCAATCTTCTAGTGACAGCGCACGATTGCGAATCCGGTCCCCTCTCCCGCCCGCTTCGGGGGGAGAGGGCTAGGGTGAGGGGGGATTCGAGTGTTGCCGAGGACATGATGTTCGGCATCGCCTTCCGATGGAAAACAGCAATTCTGCGTGGTTCGTCCTCTCCACCGACGAGCCCCCTCACCCTAGCCCTCTCCCCCGCAAAGCCGGGGGCGAGGGGACAAGACTTCGAACGCGCGATGTCGCCGATCACATTCTCTGTCCCGGCCGTCACACGTCAAACCGGATCCCCTGCGCCAGTGGCAGGTCGGTCGAATAGTTGATCGTGTTGGTCGCGCGGCGCATGTACGTCTTCCAACTGTCGGAGCCCGATTCGCGTCCGCCGCCGGTCGCCTTTTCGCCGCCGAACGCGCCGCCGATTTCCGCGCCGCTGGGGCCGACGTTGACGTTGACGATCCCGCAGTCGGAACCGGCCGGGGAACAGAACAACTCCGCCTCGCGCATGTCGCTGGTCATGATCGACGACGCGAGTCCCTGCGGAACCTCGTTGTGGAGCGCGATCGCCTCGTCGAGTGTCTTGTACCGCAGGACGTACAGGATCGGCGCGAACGTCTCCTGTTGCACGATGCCGTTCGCCGACGGGATTTCGACGAGAGCCGGTCGGACGTAGACGCCGCCCGCGGGAACGCCCTCTTGAAGTCGTTCGCCACCGTGGACCGTCCCACCCTCGGCCTTGGCACGGACCAGCGCCATGTGCATGTTCGACCACGCCTGCTCATTGATGAGCGGCCCGACCAGCGTGCCGACATCGAGTGGATCGCCGATCGGCAGTCGTTCGTAAATGGTCTTCAATCGACCGAGCAGATCGTCGGCCAGGCTTTCGTGGACGATCAGCCGCCGCAGCGTGGTGCAGCGTTGTCCACAGGTGCCGACCGCGGAGAAGACGATCGCGCGCAACGTCAGATCCGGGTCCGCCGACGGTGTGACGATCATCCCGTTGTTGCCCCCCAATTCGAGCAGCGAGCGGCCCAAGCGCGTGGCGACCCGTTCCGCGACCTCCTGCCCCATCCCGGTTGAGCCCGTGGCGGAGATCAACGGCAACTCGGGCGCATCGGCCATCGACTGACCGACGTCTCGGTGACTCACCATCAATGTCGACACACCGGGCGGGACGTTTGGCATTTCGCGCAGCACCGACGCGACGATGGCTTGGCAGGCGATCGCACAGAGCGGCGTTTTCTCGGACGGTTTCCAAACGACGGGGTCGCCGCAGACCCAGGCCAGCGCCGCGTTCCAGGCCCAAACGGCCATCGGAAAATTGAACGCCGTGATGACTCCGACCGGACCCAGCGGATGCCATTGTTCGGCGAGTCGATGTTGCGGTCGCTCACTGGCGATCGTCAGACCATGCAACTGGCGGCTCAGTCCGACGGCGAAGTCACAGATGTCGATGACCTCCTGGACTTCGCCGAGCGCCTCTTGCGTGATCTTGCCCGCCTCCCACGAGATGACCGTGGCCAGGTCCGCCTTGAATTCGCGGAAGCGGTTGCCGACGCGCCGCACGAACTCGCCGCGCTGCGGGCCGGGGATGACTCGCCATTTGCGAAAGGCTTCGGTCGCGGCCTGCAACACGGCGGGGACGTCATCTGAAGTGGAGGCCGTCATCGTGGCGAGAACCGAACCATCGATCGGCGAACGGCTGGTCAGCGGTTCTCCCGAACCGGCCGATCCCCCGGCCCCAATCCAAACCGCGAACGGTTCCGCCTCGACACCCAGACGCCCGAACGCTTCGGTCAATGAAGTCATCGCTGCTCCTCCCCGCGAGTGATGTCCGCTCTGCGTCACCGCAATTCCACCCCTGCCGACTGAACGTTCGCAGAATAGTTGTCCCGGCGGATCGGCGAAAGCGATTCGCGCCGATTCGCGGGCCAATCTGCCATCCGGCGGGCCGAACGGTTATTGTTCCCCTCCTGTCGAACCGATCGAATGTGGATTGATCCGGAGTTGAGTTGCCATGAACGCTGTTTGTCTGGTGGTGTTGTTTCCCGTGGCGGTGATCCTCGGTGCCGACGATGCCGCGCGCGTGGTGGTCAAAGTCAACGGGACGACGATCACAGCGGGTGACGTCGGGTTCATGGCGACGACCCGGCAGGTCAAGCCCGAGGACCGGGCGGAGCGTGAGCCGAAACTGGTCGAAGAATTGATCGACCGGCAACTGATCCGCGAGTTCCTCACCAAGCGCAAGTTCGCCGCGCCGGCCGACGAGCTGGCATTTCAGATTCAGCGGGCCGAAGACGCCATCAAGAAGCACGGCGACGACCCGGCCGTGCTGCTGCAAAAACTCGGCTACACCCCCGAACGGCTGAAGTCGGAACTCGGTCTGCCGCTCGCGTGGCAGGCGTACGTCCGCCACACCGTCACGCTCCCGCAGACGAAGGACTACTTCGAACAGCACCGCGCTGAGTCGGACGGGACGCAACTGCTCGCGCGCCAGATCTTCCTGAAGCTGCCGCTCAAGCCAACCGAAGCGGAGGTGACCGCCAAGACCAACCGGTTGAAAGACGTGCGGTCCCAGATCGCCGCGGGAAAGATCTCGTTCGCGGATGCGGCCAAGATGCATTCGGAATCGCCCGCCAAAGAGCAGGGGGGCGACGTGGGAAGTTTCGGGTTCCGCGGCAAGCTGCCGTCGCCGGTCACCCGCGCCGCGTTCGCGCTGAAGGTGAACGACATCAGCGAACCGGTGGTCTCGGCGTTTGGCGTGCATTTGATCCAGGTCACCGAACGGATTCCGGGTGATCTGAGTCTTGAAGATGTCCGCCCGCAGATCATCGAACGGCTCTCCGAACAACTCTGGGCCGAGACTGTCAGCCGCGAACGGAAGACGGCGAAGATCGAACGCGGCAAGTAGCCCTGCGGCTCAATGCTGAAACAAGAACTCGCGCGAATTCAGCACGGCCCACATCACGTCGCCCAGTCCTTCGCGCCGGTCGTTCAATGTGCGC
This sequence comes from Schlesneria sp., assembly GCA_043732205.1. Classification (GTDB taxonomy): domain Bacteria; phylum Planctomycetota; class Planctomycetia; order Planctomycetales; family Planctomycetaceae; genus Schlesneria. Next base: position 15,186 of record JAYTIB010000730.1, read on the forward strand.
AGATGCTGCAATGCGGTTTCAACTTCGTCGGCCGTTGGTTCGCGGCTGAAGGCGGCCAGATACAGATCGATCAGGAAGGCCCGGTCGAGCACATCGGTTTCCGGCGTTGGTGGATCAAGCAGCGGCGTGGCCGGCGAGTCCACCGCGTATCGCGCGGCGAGTTGGCGGTTCAACTCAACCAACTCGTCATCGGCGAGAACCCGGTCGTAGACGAGCACTTCACCGATCAGGCCGTTCCAACCGAAGTCGGGATGATCCTCACGATTGCCGATCGTGAAGCCGGCAGCCCCCGCATCAGATCCAACGCCTCCCGGTTGAGTCACCGTCTGCCGTTGTCCGTTCAGCCACACGCTGAGTTTCTGTCCGGCCGCGCTGGATGCGAATGCCGAGACGAACGGCCGCCGAATCGCGTCGATGGCATTGGGGATGGTCGAGTTCCCCGCGGCATTCACGCCGTCCGAATAGACGTAGTACGTCCCCGAGTACAACACGTGCTGCAACGTGCTGACTGGCGTCGTGCGGCGAAACGTGAAGAGCGCGCCGCCGTTGCTGGTCTCGCCCGCCTGAGCGACAACGACCACGGTCCGCGCGCCGCCCGCGGGCATCAGGTTCAGGCTGACATCGTGCAACAGATCGTTACCGTCGAACCGCAGGGCCGGTTGATTGCGGATGCCGTTGGTCACGAAGATCGGTCGTCGTGCCGCATCGGCCTGAACGACCGTCCGGGCGTGCGGACTTTGATCGCGCCACGTTGCGACCGCTTCACCGTCGGCGGCTTCAACACCGGCGGCCCCCTGCACGCCCGCATCCGCCCGCAGCCACAATTGCAGACCGGCGGTGGGTGGGCGGACGGTCGCATCGTTGCGGCGTACGTTCTGGTCCAGGTGCGTCATCAACCGGCTTTGCTTGTGTACCAGCTTCTTTTGGAGGAAGTCGCCGCTGAGCAGTTGCAGCGTCTGCGACAACTTCGGCTCGCGCGACCGTTCGCAGTCGCAGACCGTGTTGCGGGCCGGCTGGCCGAACAGCTTCAGGAAATCGCTGCCGACATCGGGACTCGGCAATTGAGTGGCCCGCGTGCCCGGTGGGAGTCCGGCATATTTCTCGGGCACACCCGTCACCGAGCAAATGGCGTCGAGCAACGGTTCGGCGGCCAGCGGCCGCGCGATCGCATGCGAAAACAGTTTGACATCCCGCTCGTTGAAATGATGAGTGCGGCTGCTCAGTTGATACGTGCGGCTGTTGAGGATCAGCCGCAAGACGTGCTGCTGATCAAACGCCGGTCGCGATGCAGCCGACGTTGTGGGCGGGTCTCCCGACCCGCCCACACGCCCGGCGAACTCACCCGCCAGCCAATCGAGCAGCGCGGGATGCGACGCCGGATTCGAATCGCGGAAGTCGTCGACGGGATCGACCAGGCCGCGTCCCATCACGTGACCCCAGATCCGATTCACGCCGACCTTCGCAAAGAACGGATTCTTCGGATTGGTCAGCCACTGCGCGAAGGCCACGCGGCGATCGGAACCGGCCGGCACATTGATGACACCGTCCAACGGCACGAGCGGTGGGATGGGCTGACTCGTGCGCGGTTGGGTCACTTCCCCGCTGTCCGACAGCCAGATCGTCAGTTCGTCCGAACCGCGGTCGGGCCGCCGCTGAACCCGGCGGAAGAACGCGCCCAGTCCGTAGTAGTGGTCCTGCGTCCAGCGTTCGTAGGGATGGTTGTGACACTTCGCGCACTGGATGCGGATTCCCAAAAAGATCTGCGACGCCGCCTCGCTGCATGAATCGACATCGGTCGCGGCGCGATAGAAGTTTGCGGGAGGATTCTCAAACGTGCTGCCGGTCGCCGTCAGCAGTTCCGTGGCGAACTGGTCGTACGGACGATTGTCCCGCAAGACCCGCACCAGCCATTCGTGGAACTTCGACACACCGGCCGGTGACAACTTGCTCGCCTTCACCTGCAACAGGTCGCCCCATTTCAAGGCCCAGAACTGGGCATACTCGTCGCGCTGCAAGACTTGGTCGATGAGCGCGGCTCGCTTCGTGGGTGAGGCATCAGCCAGGAAGGCCCGCGTCTCAACCGGCGTCGGCAAATTGCCGAGCACGTCGAGGTACAGCCGCCGGATGAATTCGCCGTCGGTACACAGGTCGGACGGGACGATTTGCAGTTGTTGCTGCTTGGCGAACAGCAGCCGATCGATCTCATTGATGGCCGGTGGATTGGTCCACGCGAATCCTTCGACGGGCTTCAGGATCGTGACCGGTGCGACGGCAAGTTGATCGAGATACCGGACGACGATCGAGACCTCACCCCGCTCCAGACCGCGGACATCACCGGCCGCGGAGACTGTGGCGATCGTGTCGTCCGTGGAGATGAAGTCGGCCAGCGTGGTGACATCGCGGTCCGCTCCGTCATCGAAGCGCGCGGTGACTCGCACGCCGAATCGGACCTCGGGCCACTGCCGTGTTTTCTCGTACGGGGCCAGCACCAACTCGCCGCAAACAGTTCCCGCACGCGGATCGACCGGGCAGCCCTGTGCGATCCAGCGGCTCAGGATCGCGTAGGCCGGATCGGTCCGCCGCAACCTGCGTCCGCCACCGTGAGCGATCTCCATCAGCGGCTTGCGGAGCAACAGGCTCGATTCGGCATCGCTCGGATTCACGCGCCTCCCAAAGGCTTCGCGGATCAGCATCGATTCATCGAAGTCGGCGTCGAATCCGCGAAGCGACAATCGAAAGCCCCCCTTGCCCGACGGTGAACCGTGGCAGGCTCCCGTCGCACAGCCCTGCTTCGTCAGAACCGGAATGACCTCGCGCCGGAATGAGACGGGCGGCTCGGCGGCGATTGAGCTGGAGGCGAGACCGAGCAAGACAATGGTTGCGATGCGAAGCAAAACGAACGGCGAATAGCGAATGGCGAATAGCGAATTCAGAATGGAGGGGATCGGTGTTTTCATTCTGCGTTCGCTATTCGCCATTCCGTATTCGCCGTTCGTTCGGCTGACTGGTGAAATCACCGGGTCGTGGATTGCACTCCCGTCGGCGGAGCGACGGGACTACCGTAGTCCCGTCGCTCCGCCGACGGGACAAATCGCGACGTGATTCTGGGCAAGGTTTTCATGGCGACTTGAACCGCGTGACATCGTGATAGCGGTAGGTGCCGCCGTTCTGGCGGGCCAGCTTTCGCAGGAAGTTGCCGGTGTCGACTTCCAACTCGGGCCCCTGTCCAAACTCGATTGAGTGAATCCGGACCCGGCCGCCGTTGAGCGTCTTGATCTTCTCCAGATCCCGCGGCCACAGCGGCGGTTCGAGGGCATCGGTCAGGAAGAAGATCACGTCGGGATTCATCCGCAACGCCATCTCCAACGGCGGCAGATGATCGGTGCCGGAGCCCGGCTGAATCCCCGAGATCTTTTGCCGGGCCAGCGTCTTGTTCAGATCACTGGCGACGGCCAGCGTCGGCTTGGATTCGTCCTGCAGCTTCACCACATGGGGCTTGTCGTCATAGAAGATGATCAGGAACTGCTGGCGTTCATCCAGCGCCTGCAGGCTGGACATCAACGCCACTTTGGCGACCTGCATCGCGTTGTGGCTGGTCATGCTGCCTGAGGCATCGATGACGAACACCACTTTCAGTCCCTCATCGCGCGCCCCCATGAAGGCCGCACCGGGTGTGCCGCCGCGCGTTCCACCGGCGGGCGTACGGCTCCCCCCCCGCGACTTCACCAGATCGCGCGGGTCCATCACCGCGGCTCCCACCGGCAGGTTGATTCCGACACCGATCTGCGGCAGGGCGTCCGTCTTGGGGAGGACTACTTCGGCCGGCGGTTTGTCGCTGGTGGCTTGAGTCGGCGCGAACTGATCGCTGGCGGCGACCGAATCCACCGGCGTCTCGCTGGGCGCGGCATCGTTGGGCTCCGCGACCTGCGGGTCTTCGCGATCCCCTTCCCGCTCGACAAAGATCCCCACTTCCCGAGTCGGCTCATCCGAATTGCCAACCGGCGCCTGCTGGCAACTGCGCAGCGTGGTGGCGAACAACACGATCAGACAGACGTGAGCCACAATCGACAGCGCGTACGGCAAGACAAGCGTTCGCGGCATCCAGTCGGGCAGCGAAAACCGATTGCGCGGAGATGTCTTGAGGGAACTCATCAGTGCCTCTCGTGACCGGTCATCGGCGCGGGACGCCGACAACGACAACGGACAGCGCGAACTCTATGGCTGCCCGAGGATTCAGTCAATTCGAGACTTCCGCCGCGTCAAAAGGGGGTGTGCGCCACGATTCTGGCTGGAGTCCGAAAGCCGGTTCATCCCAGTCTGTCGAAATCGCGGCGGCTCTTGGGCGAGCGGCAGCAATCGGCAGACAAGCACGCTGCGCAAGATACAAGCACGATGCGCAAGCGAGTGAGTGAGTTTTCAGGCACACTCGCTTGCGCGTCGTGCTTGTCTGGGGAAAAACATTCATCGGGGATTCCATGGGGTCAGGACTCTTTGATTCAAAGCTCCCGCTCGTTTCTCCAAAACAACGATCCCTGACCCCGTTGTTCTCTCGCGTGCTGAGGGAATGACAGGCCGGTGTCTCGGAGGTCAGCAGGCCGTCTTCGGCCATTGTGACGCGGGGCGCGGAATCGAGCGGGGTGATCAGCAAATCGGCCGGATCCTGCGGGGACCAGTCGTTGATCTCTCGGTCGTCGGCACGGAATCGAGTGCTTGAAACAACCAATCCGACCAGTCCGACCAGACCGCATCAAGTCTTGGCTCGTCCACCGGACTTCCCCAGCCGGGCTGCCACGGCGAGGCCAACTCGACCGCGGCGCGCTCTGCCAGCAGAGCGGTCGGAGCCGATCGGAAGTACGAGTCTGCGGCGATCAGAAATTCTGCTCCTCCGGCCTCACCACTGGCGGCTGGCGCGGTCCCGGCGGTCTGCGGCTGAGCCGTTGCCGTCGTGCTTGTGCTGGCGGGTGCCGAGGCTGCCGCCGGAGAACTGCTCGCGCCGCCCGAGGCGTGCCCCGTGATCGAGTAATAGCCCAAGCTGGCGTAGTCGCTGTAACCGGTCGTGGCCGGGTTGCCGTTGCCGAATCCCTCAACGATCAGATAGTACGTCCCAGCGGGCAGGTTTAACCAACTCACGAACGCGTCGAGGGAATCTGCGGGATCGACGGTGACCATCACTGTATTTGATGAGTTGATAAGCTGAGCCCGGATATCCAGATTGGGCCCGAGCTCGGCATTATTGATGCTGATCGACAGCGTGCCAGTCCCGGTGGTGGTGAAGCGGAAACCATCGCGGTCGGACGTTTGCTCGATGATTCCGTGTCCAGAAAGGTCGCTCCCCTGAGTCACCGTCAATGGCGTGGCCGTACTTGCGGTCGCACCATGATCGTCGGGGCGGTAACCAAAGCCGTTTTGCGTGGTGATGATTTGCAACTCGTCTTCTTGGTTGTAGGCATTGGTGAACTCACCCCGGCTCCACTGGCTCAGTTGGTTTCGGGTGTCGTTGTTGGCGTTGCCCATGATGGGCACCCACCAAGCCGTCGCCGCTTGGTGCCCTCCGTAATACTCCGTGGTAGGAGACCGAGGGTTCGTGCCTGTGTGATCCAGCCCCAATGTGTGTCCCACTTCGTGGGAGATGAGTTCCGCTGTCGTTTGCTCGCTCGCACCGACATTGGCGGAGAATACGAAACAAGGCGTATCGGTGGACCAAGTGAAAGAGTTGAGCTGGGAGATGCCAGTTGAACCGGGTTTCAACCAGTTGGCGTCGCCTCCGATCACGACGCGAATGCCCCATTCCGTGTCCGAATCGCCCGACTTCCGCAAGGCCGCAATGCCGGGATCCTCGGTCGTGACATCCACTGAAAATGGCAGAAAGTCCTCCTTCACCCGCTCCCAGATCGCCGTCATGCGAGCCTTTTCCGCAGTCGTGAAAATTCCCGTGCCGCCTTCGAAGTCATAGGCGGGCGTGTCAAAAGGGAGGCCGCCTTTCCAATAGTAATCTTGCGTCGTGTGGCCGTTGAAGTCGAGATAGATGCGTTTGGTGGCGGTCTGGTCACTGTGGTGCAAGAAGGTCGCGTCGGGGGCCATCGCGGGAGTGGTAATCGTGATCGGCTCCCAGTCGAAACCGTCGCCAATCTGGCCGAAGTTGTTGGTCTCGTTGGTCTCGTCGATCTCATTGTCCGAGTCGGTCTTGGTGATCACATAGAAGTGGGTGCCCGGCCAGTCCTCTGGCAAAGCGGCGGGCAACTGCAAGTTGACTGCAAAGCTCTGGCCGAAACTGTTGGCGGCAAGAACCGACGGATAGCGGAATGACGTTCCCGCGCCCGCGGGGCGGAAGAGCGGAATGTCGTCCGAGGATCCGACATTGTCTTGCGAGAGATACCATTGCACATTGAACGGGTCGGCGGAGCCCTGACCCGTGTTCCGAATCGTCGAGGTGACCGAAATCACCTGACCCAACGTCGCATTGTCCGTGGTCGCCGTGTCGAATGCGGACAAGTCAGGCTTATAGTCGATGGTGATGGCAACCCGGTCCAAACCGCCACCCGCTTGCCCGAAGTTGTTGTTCTCGTTGCTTTCGGTGACCTGACCCGCCGAGTCCGTCTTCATGATCACATGGAAACTCGTGCCACTCCAGCCGACGGGCAGCCCACTGCGCAGTTGCAGATCCACCGTAAAAGGCAGGCCATAGCCGTTGTCGTCGCTGGAGATTCCCGGGCGTAGTAACGATGTCCCCCCGCCGACGATATCCAGAGGCAGGTCGTCAGTGGTGCCGTAGATGTCCCTTGACAGATACCACTGCACGTTGAATGAGCCGGAGGTTCGATTCCCAAGGTTGCGGATGGCCGCATTCACATGGATGACATCGCCCCAGATGGCCTTGTCTTCTTCCGCGTACAGAGACGAGCCGGCGAGGTCCACGAACGGAGCCGTAATCTTGATCGGGTCGGAATCCCTGTATAGGCCGGACGCGCCGAAATTATTGTTCTCGTCGAGTTCGGCAACCTGGTCCGCCGAGTCCGTCTTCATCACCACGAAGAAGTTGGTGCCAGTCAAACCGCTGGGCAACGCCGGGGGGAGTTGGAGTGTCACCGAGAACTGGTTGCCGTCGCTTTTGCCAGCAATTCCAACGTGGTTGTACGACGTGCCCGCGCCGCCCGTGCGGGACAGCGGAATGTCGCCGCTGCTGCCGTTGCTGTCCTGCGACAGAAACCACCGCACCTGGAACGGTCCGGAGGCCCCATAGCCTGTGTTGTTAATCTGCGCATTCACCTGAATCACATCACCCCATGCCGCGATACCCCGATCGACATTGGCATCAAGGAATTTGCCCGATAGCTCCGCCAGTGGGTCGTCGTTGGTGATGGTCGCGAGACCCAGCGGCTTGGCGATCGTGGCGTTGCTCGCGCCGCTGAGGTTCACGCCGAACTGTTCATTCAATTCACCCATCGTGTCGTCATTGACCGTCACCACGAACGGTCGACTCGTCACGCCCGGGTCGAACGTGAGCGTCACTGCTGTTCTCGACACGTAATCCCCAGCTCCTGCCCAAGCCGAACCATCCGCCGTGCTGGCCACAACAGTTACCGTTTTACCGCTGGCTGCGGACAGCGTGACATTGAAGGTCACCGTCCCCGCCGCTTCCGAGACGGCCACCGGATCGTTGATCGACAGCGACGGGGGCAGGTCGTCGTCCGTGATCATCCCCGTCACCGTCGTCGCCGTGCCGGGGCTGTAGCCGCTGCCGGTCAGCGTGAGCATGACCGTCTCGTCCGCCTCGTCCGCCGTGTCGTTGGTCGGATCGAGGGTCACGGTCTTCGTGGTCTGGCCGGCGGCGAACGACACCGCGCCGGCCGTCCCGTTGAAACTCGCCGCGCCGGTCTGCGCGTAGTCGGTGTTGAACGCGGCCGTGCCGCCGACCGTGAAGTTGACCGTCAGGGCCGGTGCCAGGCCGGAGGCGTTCGTCCGCGTGAACGTGCAGACCAGGTTCGCCCCGTTCTCCACCACGCTCGCCGGGCTGACCGCCAGCGTGACCGTGCTCAGGTCGTCGTCGGTGATCGTCCCCTTCACCGCGCTCGTCGTGCCGGGGCTGTAGCCGCTGCCGGTCAGCGTGAGCATGACCGTCTCGTCCGCCTCGTCCGTGGTGTCAGTGGCCGGATTGACGGTCACGACCGCCGTGGCCGAGCCGGCCGCGAACGTCACCGTGCCCGTGCCCGTCGTCGGTCCCGTGGCCGTGAACGTGG